>CAYYXZ010000029.1:0-12643 GCA_964475715.1 uncultured Marinosulfonomonas sp.
AATCAGGGCCAAAATTTCGGCCTGAATAGTGACATCCAGCGCCGTTGTCGGCTCATCCGCGATCAACACGCGCGGCTCGCAAGCCAATGCCATCGCGATAACCACGCGTTGACGCATGCCGCCAGAAAGTTCGTGCGGGTATTGCTTTAGGCGACGTTCTGGCTCTGGGATCCGCACTTGTTTCAGCAAATCCAATGCCTTGGCACGGGCTTTGGATTTGGACAGGCCTTTGTGAACACGTAAACCCTCGGTCAACTGGCGCTCGATTGTGAACACCGGATTTAGCGAAGTCATCGGTTCCTGAAAAATCATGCCAATTTCATTGCCGCGAATCGTGCGCATCAGGTCATTTTCAGCTTGCACCAGATCAATGGCACCCTTGCCATCGCCATGATCCTTGCGGTCAAACATAATGCGGCCGCCGGAAATTGTGCCACCTCCAAATTCGACCAGACGGATCAGTGACAGCGATGACACAGATTTCCCGGATCCACTTTCGCCAACCACACAAACCGTTTCGCCCGGATTGATGCTAAAGCTGATATCTTCAACCCCGATTACAGGCCCGTCTTTGGTCGAGAATTCAACCCGCAAGTTTTCAATCGAAACAAGCGGAGTTATTTTGGAAGGATTATCAAGCATTTACCGAGAGCCCGTGTGATTGTTATGCACACGACATTAACGCGATTTGAAGTCAAGTCAAACAGGAAAATCGGCAATTAGCCGCATGAGGCGCGGCGCAAGCGATCTACAACATTACCGGTATAAGAGTGTAAATTGTCAATCTCGAAATCATCATGGTTTCTGCTATGCTCGACCACGGCGTCACCATAGACATCACGCACCAGCTCAGCAGGAAGTGCCGCAGATGTACGAATATCCAAAAGTAGGCTTTCAACCGCGATACCTTCGGCAAAAATGATCTGGTGATCATCAAATAAAAGCTGGAAATATTCCACAAACCCACCATTTATGCGCGTAACCGTGGAGCCATTGATTAGATGTTTAGCCTTAACCAGAACTTCACTGCGTCCGGCACCGATTTCATCAATGCGCTGATAGATAAATAGTCGGTGATTTGGGCTGACAATCAAATCGTTCAGGTTGTTCAAGGTCGATTTTTGGATCAAAACGGGTGCAAAATCTCCGACAGCGCGCATGGTGGTTTGGCCAATCCAGCGGATAGTTTGCGGCCCATGATCGCGGGTAAGTACCCTGTCACCCGTTTTCAAGGCTTCAATCTGGCGTTGCTCGCCGCTTGCAAGTGTAATGTGGGTCCCGCGGGTAAAGCTGACACAAGCGGCTTGCGCCAAACGGCTATAGGCTGTGTTTTTATCAATTCCGACCAGATGATAGTTGATTTTTTCATCAATTGGGGCAAGTGCAAGCATATAAATTTGTTCAATCTCGTCAAGTTCTGCATTAACCTCGACTAAAATAACAGCGTCAAATGTGGTGCCATCTGGCCCCATCAGCGTTATTGTGCAATCCAGATGCAACCGGTTGCCTGACTTGCCCACTTGGCTATCATTGCCAATAATAAACGGCGAATTACGACTGCTATCAGGCTGAAATATTGAAAGGCGGGACGGCTTGGAGCCTGTCGATAAGGCATAGGTATCATCCAGCGCCAAATCATCTGAATCTGCAATAGGGTCACCATATCCGGCACCACCGGTAACCGTAAAGTCATCGGCCATATAAACCGGAAGATCCTGCACAAGCAGTTGATTGTTCTGAGCAGTTTTTCCCATTTGCAGCCTTTCTGGCACTGAAAAATCAAAAGCGGAACGATAGCGTCAATATAACCAAAACACTACCCAATTACCAAGGTGCCCATCATATAGCTATGACGATTAGATTACTATTGCGTTATGATGCAGGCAAAAATATGGCAGATTGTGAACGATATCTAGGCTGTTTGCCAAAAGGGCAGAATATTTTGCGCGGTAGCGGTGAAGTGAGCGCGATGATGTAGGCGGGCAGGGGCTTTAACCTTGGGAGCGGGCACGGTTTTGCTTGTTCATGCGCACGCGTGCTGCTACCAAAGCGCACAATCCCGACAGTTTTTCTTGGGCGCGTAAGGGTGATAAACAGGTGACAGATATATTCCCTCGGCTCGAGGTTAAGAATTTACGCCGGGCTTATGGTGGCCGCGCGGTGGTGGACGGGGTCTGGCTAAAAGTGATGCCCGGACAGGTGACATGTTTGCTCGGACCTTCGGGTTGCGGAAAATCCACCACTTTGCGCATTATTTCCGGCGTTGAAATGCAGGATAGCGGTGAAATTTATTCAGATGGCGAACTGATTTGCGACACCAATTTCCATCTGCCCCCCGAGGGGCGCTCGATCGGGATGATGTTTCAGGATTTTGCCCTGTTTCCGCATCTGAGCGTGGCCCAGAATGTCGGCTTTGGCCTGCCGCGCAAAGGGGCTGATAATGCCAGACGCGTTAACGAGCTGTTAGAACGTGTTAATCTGGCCCATTACGCCAAGGATTTCCCGCATCAGCTTTCGGGTGGTGAGCAACAACGTGTGGCATTGGCACGCGCCTTGGCACCACGGCCAAAAATCATGCTGATGGATGAGCCGTTTTCAGGCCTTGATAACCGCCTTCGTGATGGTATCCGAGATCAGACGCTGGATTTATTAAAGGATGAACGCACCGCGGTTCTGCTGGTTACGCATGATCCAGAAGAAGCTATGCGCATGGCCGATGAAATTGCCTTGATGCAGGATGGAAAAATTGTGCAAACCGGTGCGCCCTATAATGTTTACAACAATCCATCCGATAAAAAAACAGCCGCCTTTTTCTCTGATATCAATGTGATAGAGGGCGTTGTTAATGGTGCAATAACCGATACTCCCTTTGGTAAATTTTTGGCTCCGGGTATAGTTGATGGAACAAAAGTTGACATCATCAGCCGCCCCCAGCACATGCGAATAGATTTTGACCGTGCAGGCCGTGGGCCAAGCCCGACCCAAAGTGATGGCGTGGCGGCACGGGCAACTGTGGTGCGCGCGCGTTTTATGGGTAACGAAAGCCTGGTTGAATTTAGAATGGATTACGATGGCTCGATCCTGAAAGCTTCGATACCGTTAGTGTTTTTACCGGATTCGGGCACGGTTTTATGGTTAACCTTGCCCCGGTCCCGTTGCTTTGTTTTTGCCCAAAACTAAAACGGGGATAATTTCAGAAACAAAGCGAAATGCTACTTTCGTTTAAATCGGTCTGCAACCGCCTGTCTGCTTGCTGCGCAACACCACTTACAATGGCAAAATGCACATTGGACGGCGAAATATCACGCTCAGGGTCTGTGCAAACCAGAAACGCCCACAAGGCAGGATCAATTTTGATTCTTTCGCCATCGCAATGCAGCCGCCAGCCGTCATCCTGATGGCGGACCGTCACATTTCCACCGTAAGGCATTGCCGTTTCAAAGCACTGGATCAGTAAAAATGCCAATTTTACCTGATCACGCACCAGATTTTCATCGCTGTGCCAATTAATCTGAATACGGCTGCCTAGATTAATGTCGGCTATAATCGCGCAAACCTCGTCACTTCCAATCATCTGGCCGGGTTTTGTCGCGCCAAATGAAATGCGGAAAAACCGGATTCGGGCATTGGCATTCGTTACGCTTTGATTAATCAGCTCCATTTCCGGGCCACCCATTTCGCCCGCCATACCCAGCAATTCAACCCCGTTTCCAATTGCCCCCAGCGGGCTGATCAGATCATGGCAAATCCGCGAACCAATCAGGGCAGCAATATCGTTTTGAGCATTCATTTCAACAATCCTGTTATCTGGTTCGCCGTGGTATTTACCTTTTTTTTTGCGAACGAAAGAATCTATATCCCTATCATCTGGTATCAATGGTAAATAATGGGTTAATTTCACCACAAACTGCAAAGAATAGCCCGTAGAGCGGCCGTGGATTTTGTGCCATACGCACGATACACGCACCTCAAAACGGTCTTACTTTTAGCGTAGCACAACCAAAGCATGTGTCAAGCCACCCCGACTGCAGCAGGATGCCGCACCTAATTTAACATAATACTGATTATGCGCCAAAGATGTGCTGATAACCAGCTCCTTGGCCCAACTACCTACTTAGGCACACACTTAAAATAGTATTCAACACGGGTTTTACGATCTGCAAGCGCTCCCTTATAGATTGTATTCCTTTTGAAACCCGAAAAACTATTATACAAAGTTGAAAATAAGGAATAGGTAAAGAAGCAAATGTAACCTATTGTTAAATATTAAAAAGTGTACTTTTTTAATTTGGAACTAAAATGGATACCCTCAGTGCAGAAATGATAATGCTCGTTGTAAGTGATATGAGCCGATGGAAAACCGCCGGCCGTAGTCTGCCTAAAATTGAAAATGTCGAGTTTTGTGAGTTTACGGATCTGGATCGCAATCTGTTGATGCGCCTAAATCCCGATATCATTTTGTCATCCTTAACGAGTGCAAAATTTGATATACTGGATCTGGTTAAGCTGCTGGACGGGTTGGATTATCTGGGGCGCGTGCGTGTCTTAACACCGCCATTGCCCGACAAAGAACTTATCCGTTCAGAAGTCATATTCGAGCATCCCGCAATTGATTTTGATTTAATAGAAATACCGCACAAATTACATCTGCGCGGCATTTAAAACGTTTTGCGTTAATATAACCTTAGCTCACTTTTCAGGAATCAGCCCGCGCGGGCTGAAACGCAGCACCAGCAGCAGGATCACCCCCATCGTCAGCAGGCGCATATGGGCCACACTGTCCAGCAGATGCAGCTTTAGCGCCGATCCATCCGCCAGCGGCGAGGTGATTAATTGCATAAACATCGCCCCCATCGGCTCGACCTGAACCCACAAAAACCAGATCAGAAAACCGCCCAGCACAGCCCCCCAATTATTGCCCGAACCGCCGACAATCACCATCACCCAGATCAGGAAAGTATAGCGCAGTGGCTGATAGGAACTGGGCACCAGTTGGCCATCCAGCGTGGCCATCATCGCGCCGGCAATGCCGCAAACGGCCGATCCCAGCACAAATATTTGCAAATGCCGCGCGGTCACATTTTTGCCCATCGCGCGTGCGGCAACTTCGTTATCGCGAATGGCGCGCATCATCCGACCCCAAGGCGATTTTAGCGCTTTTTGCGACAGCCACAGGATAATCAGCAGCACAATCGTAAACAAAAACGAATAACCCAGCTTGACATAAAGCGTCGAGGCCATCACCGGATCCAGCCCCAGAGATGCCGCTTTTTCTATAAATTCGGCGCTGTTTTGCAGAACAATTTCATAAGACACAAAAGGTTCGGGCCGCGGGATCGCAATTACGTTTTTCACACCGCGCGACAGCCAGGCTTCGTTTTTCAGTACCGCAATGATAATTTCAGCAATCCCCAGCGTGGCAATCGCCAGATAATCCGAGCGCAAACCCAATGCAGTTTTACCAACAACCCAAGCCGCCGCCGCCGCCAGAGCGCCGCCCGCCGGCCACGCAAGCAACACCGGCAAACCCAGCCCGCCCAGATATCCGGTCGAGGCCGGATTAATCGATTCAATAGCATCCACCGCCGGATCAAGCAGAGCGCGGTAAAGCACAAAACCGCCAACCATCAAAACCAGCGTGGCAATGGTGCGCCTGCGCCCCGGTTGCATTCGCGATCGCATTAAAATAATCGCAACAATGGTTAACGCCCCCAGCAGCAACGCCGAAAAAACCTGCACACCACCGGCCGCAAAAGCTCCGGGTGTCGGCGGCATACTGATCAGAACCGTCGCCAGCCCTCCCAGCGCCACAAAGCCCATGACGCCAATATTGAACAGCCCGGCAAAGCCCCATTGCAGGTTGACCCCAAGCGACATAATCGCCGAAACCAGCCCCATATTCACAATGATCAGCGCGGTGTTCCAGCTTTGCATAAAGCCCGTCAGCAGGATCAGAATTCCAACCGTGGCAAACAGGCCAACATTTCTCCAGTTAACGGTCATACCGATTTCCCCTTTAGCAATCCTGTGGGTTTGAACAGCAGCACGATCACCAGAATGGCAAAGCTGACGGCAAATTTATAATCGGTGGAAAGCAGCTGCACCAAACCGTCCGGCTCCAGATTTTCGGGCATCAAATAAGTCAGCACTTTTTTCCACGCATAAGTGATGGTGATCTCGGAAAACGCAATCACAAAACCACCAATAATCGCCCCGACCGGATTGCCCAGACCGCCAACAATGGCACTGGCAAAAATCGGCAATAGCAGCTGAAAATAGGTGAACGGTTTAAACGATTTATCCAGCCCGTAAAGCACTCCGGCAATCGTCGCCAAGGCGGCCACAATCAACCAAGTATAGGTCACCACCTTTTCAGGGTTGATACCCGAAAGCAGCGCCAGATCTTCGTTATCGGAAAAGGCACGCATGGATTTACCGGTGCGGGTGCGGCTAAGAAACCAGAACAGCACGATGACCACGATAATCGCGGTGACAATGGTAATGCCCTGACTGGTCCTAAACGCCAAACCTTCGCTCAACCCCGACCATTCCCTGAATTCGCGCGCCCGGATGATGAAACGCTCGCCATCGGCAAAACGCTGATCACCGGGTCCGATAATAAAACGCACCAGCCCATTCATGACAAACATCACACCCATGGAAACGATGACCAAAATCACCGGCGCGGCTTTTTGTTTTCGGTAAAATTTGTAAACCACACGGTCGGTCAACAACAATAGCGCGGCCGCCCCCATGATACCAAAAGGCAGCGCCAGCAGCGCGGTTGGCAACGGTCCAAGGCTAATGCCCCAGCTTTGAAACAGCCATGTAAACAGAATCGTGACCATGGTACCAAAGGCCATCGTGTCGCCATGGGCAAAGTTTGAAAACCGCAAGACGCCGTAAATCAACGTCACCCCCAACGCCCCCAGCGCCAATTGGCTACCGTAAGCGATCGCGGGGATCAGCACGAAATTTGAAAGCGCCACGATGGCGTTAAGGAAATCCATTCTAGCCCCCCAGAAAACTTTTGCGCACTTCAGGATTGGCCAACAATGCCGCCCCGGTGTCGGTGAAACGGTTGCGCCCCTGCACCAGAACATAGCCCTTGTCGGCAATCTCCAGCGCTTGGCGGGCGTTTTGCTCAACCATCAGTATTGAAATTCCGCTGCGCGCCACCTCGATAATGCGGTCAAACAGCTCGTCCATCACAATCGGGCTAACCCCGGCCGTTGGCTCATCCAGCATCAAAACCTGCGGCTGCGTCATCAAGGCGCGCCCAAAGGCCACCTGCTGGCGCTGCCCACCCGACAGCTCGCCGGCTGATTGATACTGTTTTTCGCGCAAAATCGGAAATAATTCGTAAACCTGCTCCATGGTGTGTGAAATATCATCACGGCGCAAAAACGCACCCATTTCCAGGTTTTCTTCGACCGTCATCGAGGTGAAAATATTCTGGGTTTGCGGCACAAAAGCCATTCCCTTGGCCACACGCGCCTGCGGGGGCAGTCCGGTAATATCATGCCCGCCCAACCGCACCGAACCCGTGCGCATATCCAACATGCCAAACATCGCCTTCATGGCGGTGGATTTGCCCGCGCCATTTGGCCCGACGATCACAGCAATTTCACCTTTATTCACCGCAATCGTGCAATCGTGCAAAATATCCGGTCCCTTGCCATAACCACCGGTCATGGCCTCGCCGATCAGAAAAGGCTCAGACATGCCCCCGCCCCTTCTTCTTTTCTAAAATACCTGCGCCGCAGGCATAAAAATTCTTCATCCCGCCGCTTCCTTTTTTACTTTATTTTTCAAACCAGTGCCCAGATAGGCCTCGATCACCTGCTCGTTGGCCTTGATTTCATCCAGCGTGCCTTGGGCCAAAACCTTGCCCTCGGCCATACAAATCACCGGATCACACAGCCGGCCGATAAAATCCATATCATGCTCGATCACCACAAAAGTATAGCCGCGTTCCTTGTTCAGCCGAATAATCGCATCGCCAATCGTGTTGAGCAGCGTGCGGTTCACCCCTGCCCCGACCTCGTCCAGAAAAACGATGCGCGCATCCACCATCATGGTGCGGCCCAATTCAAGCAGCTTTTTCTGCCCGCCAGACAGATTGCCAGCCTTTTCATTCTTAAGATGATCAATCGTTAAAAATTCCAGAACCTCGTCGGCCTTTTTGCGCAGCAGCACTTCCTCGGCAGCAATACGCCCGCGCCCAAACCAGGTATTCCACAGCTGCTCGCCCGATTGTCCACCCGGAACCATCATCAGGTTTTCGCGCACAGTCATGGATGAAAATTCATGCGCAATCTGGAAAGTGCGCAGCAGGCCTTTGTGAAATAATTCATGCGGCTCAAGGCCGGTAATATCTTTGCCATCCATCAGAACGCGCCCGCCAGATGGTTTAAGAACCCCGGCTATTATATTGAAAAGCGTGGTTTTTCCCGCACCATTCGGCCCGATCAGACCGGTAATTGACCCTTCGGCAATCTCCAGCGTGGCCCCGTCCACCGCGCGAAATCCGCCAAACAGCTTTGAGACGTCTTCAACGACGATCATATTATTATCCCCTGCCCTGACCTGTTGGTTTTATGTCCGGTATCATTGAAACAGCCCGAAAAGCATTCCGGGCTGTCTGGTCTTGTTTTGGCTTGGTTCTAGCGGAAACCGACCGTTTCAATCTTGCCGTCAATGATGACAATCTGGCGATAATTACCAGCCGATTCACCGGCCCCGATCAGCTCGACGGCTGTGGCACCAACGTAATCAATCTCGCCACCATCGGCCAGAATTTGCATCGCTTTGGCCAGCTGGCCGGGAAAAATCTCTATACCCGGAGCGTTGGCAACATCCATCACCTTGTATTTGAAATCAGCCGATTCAACCGAACCCGCCGCCTGCATGGCCAACATAATCAGCGCCGCAGCGTCATAGGATTCTGGTGCAAATGGCGAAGTGGCTTCAAATGCGTCGCCAACCATTTCTACGAATTTGGCGGCACCGGGGCTGTCTGTGCCCGGATGCTGACCGGTTGATCCGTCGATTTCAGTACCAAAATTGGCCTCAAGCGCCGAGCCGATCATGCCGTCGGGAAAGTGGAAGGTCTCAAACGCACCCGAATCAAGTGCTGCGCGCACGATGCCCGCACCGCCTTGGTCGATGTAGCCCGCAACCACCAGACGATCACCGCCCGCCGATGCAAGCGCACCGATTTCGGCAGAATAATCCGCTTTGCCATCCTCGTGGGCGGCCGAAATGGTCACCGTGCCGCCAGCCGCTTCAAAGGCGGTTTGGAACGCATCGGCCAAACCTTTGCCATAGTCGTTATTGGTGTAGGTCAATGCGACCGATTTGATGCCTTCTTCGATCAGGATTTCGGTCATCACCACGCCTTGGCGCGCATCAGAGGGCGCTGTGCGAAAGAACAAACCGTTATCTTTAACCGTGGACAAGCCCGGCGATGTGGCCGATGGCGAAATCATCACGATGCCGTTTGGCAGCGCAACGTTTGAAAGGATCGCACTGGTTACGCCGGAACAATCGGCGCCCATGATGGCCTTGATACCATCGGCGGTGATCAGGCGTGTTGCAGCGGCGGTTGCAGCGGCGGCGTCAGTGCAAGTGGAATCCGCACGCACCGGAGTTACCTTCAGGCCACCCAAAAGCGAGCCTGCATCGGTGACTTCTTTCATCGCCAATTCGGCCCCGTCCGCCATGTGCGGTGTCAGCGATTCAATCGGGCCGGTAAAGCCCAGAATCACGCCGATTTTGACTTCGTTCATGTTGCTGTCGGCAAATGCCGCGCCAGCCATCAGTGCGGTTGCCGCAGTCGCCATTAATAGTTTTTTCATTTTTCTCTCCCAAGTTAGACAATATATCCGTTTCCCACATTATTGGGCCTTTGGGCAAAAGAAAAGCAATTAGCGCATATTTAGGTGAAAGAATGCTGCGCAAACCACAACGAAACCAGAAAAAGAACCCGAAAATTTGCTGTGGCGCGCATTTTTCAGGTTTGATTTAGCGCATCACGCGACTGCGCCTTGGGTGCCGCGCTCGCGATAAGGTGTGGTGCTATAATGGGCGCGGTAGCATTTGGAAAAATGCGAGGGCGAGGCAAAACCGCAGGCCAGCGCCACATTTATCACGCTCATATCGGTCTGCATCAACAGGTTGCGCGCCTTTAGCAGACGCAGGCCCATATAATAGCGTTTGGGCGAGCGGTTTAAATAACGCCGAAACAGGCGTTCTAGCTGTCGGGTGGACAGGCCCACATCGCGCGCAAAAACCGAGGGGCTGACCGGATCTTCAATATTGCCCTCCATCCGCTTGATAACGTCCGACAATTTTGGATGGCGCACGCCAATCCGGCTGGGAATCGACAGGCGCTGAATATCCTGATCGGTGCGAATCGAGCTGTAAATCATCAAATCCGCCACCGCATTTGCCAATTTCTCGCCGTGATCATCGGCGATCAATTTCAGCATCAGATCCAGCGAAGACGCGCCACCCGCCGTGGTAAAGCAGGCCCCATCCAGCACAAACACCGATTTTGTCAGCACAATTTTGGGGAATTCCTCGGCAAAGCTGTCATGGTTTTCCCAGTGGATCGTGGCCGCTTTACCCTCCAGCAAACCGGCCTTGGCCAATGTGTAGGCCCCCGTGCAAAGCCCGCCAATCGCAACCCCGCGCCGTGCCTCGCGTCGCAGCCAACTCAGCACTTTTGGGCCGCTGTATTTCTGCACATTCAGACCGCCACAGACCAAAATAATATCATCGCGGGATAACTCGAAAAACCCGCCGTTAACCACCAATTCCACCCCGGACGAGCTGGCGATGCTTTCCCCGGTTTCACTGATAATTTGCCATTCATACAAAGGCTTGCCCGACATCCGGTTGGCAATCCGCAAAGCCTCAAGCGCCGCTGTGCAGCTAAGCAAGGTGAATTCCTTCAGCAGCAAAAACACAAACCGGCGCGCCGTTTTCTGTGTATTGCAAGCGGTCACAATCTGGCGGGTTTCATCCATTCGCATACCTTTATGAAAGCAGTGTAATTTCACGCAAAGCAGGTTTTTATGACCCGTTCAAGCAAATACGTTTGCACCAGATAATATTCTTCTGCCCGCCTATTTCAATATCTGCTGTTACGGGGCCGAATTTATGCTTATAGGATAGTTCTTGATTTGATTTATCTGGAGCAAAAACGATGACAAATTGGCAGAAATCTGACTGGCGGGCCAAACCGCGGGTGCAGATGCCCGATTATGTGGACCAACCTGCATTAAATAGCGTCGAGGCGCAGCTTGCAAAATATCCACCGCTGGTTTTTGCAGGCGAGGCACGCAAATTGAAAACCGCCTTGGGCAAGGCCGCCGAGGGTAAAGCATTTTTGCTGCAAGGTGGTGATTGTGCCGAAAGTTTTGCCCAGTTTTCCGCCGATACGATTCGCGATACCTTCAAGGTGATGCTGCAAATGGCGATGGTTTTAACCTATGGTGCCAAGGTTCCGGTGCTTAAGGTCGGGCGCATGGCCGGACAGTTTGCCAAACCGCGATCGGCCGCCACCGAAACCATCGACGGGGTGGAGCTGCCCAGCTATCGCGGCGATATTATCAATGATCTGGAATTCACGCCCCAATCGCGCATTCCAAACCCGAAAAAAATGTTGCAGGCCTACACGCAGGCCGCCGCCTCGCTTAATCTGGTGCGCGCTTTTTCGCAGGGCGGGTATGCCGATGTGCATCAGGTGCATGAATGGACGCTTGATTTTACCCGTGGTGAAAACGCTGCAAAATACCGTGAAATGGCAAACCGGATTTCGGATGCGCTGGATTTCATCAAGGCCGCCGGTGTTGACAGCAACCGCGCCCACACCCTGAAAACCGTTGATTTTTACACCAGCCACGAGGCCTTGTTGCTGGAATACGAAGAAGCGCTGTGTCGCATCGACAGCACCACCGATTTGCCGATTGCCGGTTCGGGACATTTGCTGTGGATCGGTGATCGCACCCGTCAGGTTGACGGCGCGCATGTTGAATTTCTGCGCGGGGTGCAAAACCCGATCGGGCTGAAATGCGGGCCATCCATGACCGAGGATGATCTGAAAATTCTGCTGGCCAAATTGAACCCGCAAAACGAAGCCGGCCGCTTGACCCTGATCACCCGTTTTGGCGCAGGCCACGTTGGCGATCATCTGCCGCGTCTGATTAAAACTGTGCAATCGGAGGGCGCGAATGTGCTTTGGTGTTGTGATCCGATGCATGGCAACACGATCAAATCATCGACCGGTTATAAAACCCGCCCCTTTGATTCGGTGCTGCGCGAGGTGCGCGAATTTTTCGCCGTTCACAGCGCCGAGGGAACTGTGCCCGGTGGCGTGCATTTCGAGATGACCGGCCAGGATGTGACCGAATGCACCGGCGGGGTGCGCGCGGTAACTGATGAGGATTTGTCCAGCCGTTATCACACCTCGTGCGATCCGCGCCTGAATGCGTCGCAATCGTTGGAGCTGGCGTTTTTAGTGTCGGAAGAACTATCGGCCTTGCGCGCTGGTAAGGCTAAGAATTAATCGTCCGTTGTGACCAAACGAAGGCCGTGATATTTTGTGTCACGGTCTTTTTTGGGCCGTTCAATGTTT
>CAYYXZ010000030.1:0-8990 GCA_964475715.1 uncultured Marinosulfonomonas sp.
TCAACCGATCAGTTCGCGTTGCGCCAAGCGATTGGGGCCGCGCATGGCCTTGATCCGGATCGTATCATTTGCGGGGCCGGATCAGATGAAATCATTGCGTTTTTATGTCAGGCCTATGCCGGTGTGGGCGACGAAGTTTTGTTTACCGAACACGGGTTTTCCATGTACCGGATTTCGGCACAGGCCGCCGGCGCAACGCCAATTCAGGCCAAAGAACGCGAGCGAACCACGGATGTTGATGCGCTGCTAGCCGCCTGCAGTGATAAAACCCGTCTGGTTTTTATTGCCAACCCGAATAATCCGACCGGCACGATGATTGGCGGCAATGAAATCGCTCGGCTTGCCGATGGCCTGCCGCCTAAAACGTTGCTGGTTCTGGACGGGGCCTATGCCGAATATGTGCAAGGTTTTGATGGCGGTGCGGCATTGGTTGCGGCACGGGCTAACGTGGTGATGACGCGGACATTTTCCAAAATCTACGGGCTGGGCGGGCTGCGGATTGGTTGGGGTTATGGGCCAAAAGCGGTGATTGATGTGCTAAACCGGGTGCGCGGGCCGTTTAATTTATCCGAGGCCCAGATGGCGGCCGCGATTGCTGCGGTGCAGGATCAGGATTACATCACCGAATGCCGCGATAAAAATACAAAAAACCGCGCGTGGCTGGCCGAGGCTCTGGCTGAATTGGGCGTGCCATCGGACACCTCCACGGCCAATTTTATTTTGGCCCGCTTTGCCAGCGAACAAGAGGCGCTGGATTGTGATGCTTACCTGAAAACCCAAGGCCTGATTGTGCGGCTGCTAAAGGGATATAATTTGCCCAATTGTTTGCGCATAACTGTCGGCGACGAAGCATCATGCCGACGTGTGGCCCATGCTGTGGCCGGTTTCAAGGGGGCGCGGTAATGGCGCAAATTTATGGCCGTGTGGCCCTGATCGGACTGGGTCTGATTGCAGGATCAATGGCGCTTGCCATGCGCCGCGACGGTTTGGCGGGTGAAATTACCGGCTACGCCCGATCCAAAGAAACCCGCAAAATCGCGACTGAAATCGGGCTGTGTGATCGGGTTTTTGACAGCGCCGCCGAGGCCGTTAAAGACGCTGATCTGGTGGTGCTTTGCGTGCCCGTCGGGGCGATGGCATCGGTGGCGGCGCAAATTGGCCCGCACATGAAAACGGGTGCGACGCTTTCGGATGTTGGCTCGGTCAAACGTGCGGTGATTGAGGCCGTGGCCCCGCATGTGCCTGACGGGGTTCATTTTATTCCGGCGCACCCGTTGGCGGGGACCGAAAAATCGGGACCGACAGCTGGCTTTGCCGAACTGTTTGATAACCGCTGGTGTTTGCTGGTTCCGGTTGAGGGCACGGATGTTGCGGCCATTGAGCGGCTCGGTGATTTGTGGCGCGGCATGGGGGCCAAAGTTGATAAAATGGAGGCCGCTCACCACGATCTGGTGCTGGCCGTTACCAGCCATGCGCCGCACCTGATTGCTTATACGATGGTTGGCGTGGCCGATGATCTGGCCCGCGTGACCGATACCGAAGTGGTGAATTATTCCGCCGCCGGTTTTCGTGATTTCACCCGTATTGCGGCGTCAGATCCGACCATGTGGCGCGATGTTTTTCTAAATAACAAAGACGCCACGCTGGAAATTCTGGGCCGTTTCACCGAGGAGCTGTTTGCGTTGCAACGCGCCATTCGCACCGGTGACGGGGATTATTTGCATGATTATTTCAGCCGCACGCGCAATATTCGCCGTGGTATTATCGAGGCGGGTCAGGATACCGATGCGGCCGATTTCGGGCGGACAAAAGGTTAGGTGTTGGTTATGTTTCGAGCTTTTCTGGTGGCGCTGATTTACATGTTTTACGGCCAAGCTGCACTGGCAAATGCACCGGATCAATCCTTGTGGCCCAAGGCGCGGCCGCTGGGAATTACCAGTTTTGTGCCGCGCATTGTTAGTGTCCCGGTTTTTTTCAATGCTAAAATCCGGCCCAAACCGCGCCCTGTTTTTACACAGATTCCACAGATGCCCGCCACCACCCCGACGCGCCCCGATAAAATGGTTTTAGCTCTCGGGGGCAGCGGCCCTTTGCGCTCTTTGCGCCCCGCCCACAGGCCTGAAAACATGCGCCGCGTAATCGCGCGGGCGCAAAAAACCGAGCGCCAGTCCGAGCGCCGGGCCGAGCGCGCAAACCCCGATGTGCGCCAGCCGCGCAAAGGTTCGGTTTGTGGTGATCGGGCCATTCGCGGCCAAGTGATTGCGCGTATTCGCGGGCCGATAAGTGGCTGTGGTATTGAACACCCTGTTAAAATTACCGAGGTTGACGGGGTGATGCTGAGCCGGCCCGCAACGATTGATTGCCCCACGGCCAAGGCCTTGAAAACATGGGTGCGCAGCGGGGCAAAACCGGCCATCGGGCGCATGGGCGGGGGCCTTGAAACTTTGGGTGTTGTCGCGCATTATGTCTGCCGAAACCGCAATAATAAACGCGGTGCCCGGCTGTCAGAACACGCCAAGGGCAAAGCGGTCGATATTGCCTGGTTTGGTTTAAAGGACGGTAGCAGAATTACGGTTTCAAAAGGTTGGAATGATCGTCGCCATGGGCCTGTTTTGAAAAAAATGCACAGGGCGGCTTGCGGGCCATTTGGTACGGTTTTGGGGCCAAATTCCGATAAATACCATCGCAACCATTTTCATTTTGACACTGCCAGACATCGTGGCGGACCCTATTGCCGCTAGGATTTGGCCGGGTTTTATTTTAAGCGCGGTGCCGCACCGATCGGGAAAATCCCCAGCGACATTTGCCCATTGGCAAAATTCAGCGGTGCCTGAATAATATCTTCGCCCGCAGAGATTTTTGCCATGGCCGTTAGAATATTTCGAATGGTTGGCGCGAACTGGGGATCAACCAGACCGGCGTCATTTGCCAGCTGAAAGATGTCTTGCCAACCATGCACGATCAGTTTGAGGGTGCCATCGGGGTAACCATTGTGATCAATTTGCAAATGACCAGTGGCGCTAAGTTGCAAATCACCCCAGATCAGGCGTAGGGAATTTAGCTGAATTTCCGTGATTTCGGGCTGATTTTTACGCGCAGTCATCAAATCTAGCGCCGCGCTAAAGCCAAGCCTGCTGTCGATTACAAGGCTCTCAAATGCTTCGGGTTGGCGGGCTTTTGGATCAATCTCCATGCGCAGATGTTGCGGCAATTTGATAGTTTTGGCCGCCAGATCCAAGCTATATTTCTTGGGGTCCGCACCGATTTTTTGCAGCATCAGGCTGAAAGCCCCAAGCGTCGTTTTCCAACCAGAATTGGAGCTTACGGCCAGGTTTTCAAACGTAACATTCGCATTATCCACGATCATGGCGCCCTTGAAAAAGCTGGTTATGGCAAAGCCAAGCCCGGCTGCCAGCCCGTTGCTATTGATCTGAAAGTCCTGCCCCTTCAGATGCAGCATTTGTTTTTGCGCCAAAGCTACGCTGATCTGGTGGGGCTTATAGCTGGGCGCGTAAATTTGTAAGGACGGCGCATTCCACAAAATAGCGTGTTTGCCGGCGGTTAAACCAAGATCAGACAGCCGCATGTCAAAGCGGGCAGGGAAGCCCTGAACTTTCAGGTCGGTGTGGCTGATTTGCACAGGGTCATCGGGGCCAAAATCGGTTGCAATAAAACTGGTCAGCTGTTTTTGCAGCAAGCCCGCGCCGCCATACCAATACCCCGTCCAGAGAAATGCCAGTAAAATACCAAAAAACGATAACTTGCGCATGTTGGCCTCTTTTAAATTGCGATAATCCGGTGTTTACAAGGGCAAGCTGAAAAGGACCAGAAATAATGACGCAAGCTTCGATTTGGATATTTGGATACGGATCGTTGATGTGGAATCCGGGCTTTGAATATTGCGACAAACAGGTTGCACGCCTTAGCGGTTATCAGCGCTCGTTTTGCATGCGCTCTGTTCACTACAGGGGCACGGCCGCGCATCCCGGTCTGGTGCTGGCGTTGGATGTTTCAAAGGGGGCCTATTGTGACGGTTTGGCCTTTCAGGTGGCCCGTGAAAATATTGATCAGGTTCAGAAATATCTACGCGAACGCGAGCTGATTTCGGCGGCTTATCTGGAAGTTTGCCTGCCAATTACGCTGGGCTGCGGTGAACAGGTTTTGGCGGTGACCTATGTGATAGATGCCGATCATGCGCAATATTGCGGCGGGATGACAGCGCAAGAGCAGGCCAAAATCATTGCAACGGCTACGGGCGAATACGGTCCAAATACTGAATATTTGCACAACACAGCGGCGCATTTGCACGAATTGAATATTGCGGACGCTGACCTGGATTGTCTGTCTGCCCGGGTTAACGCGATAGTTAAAAAAACGCTGTTGGCATGAGGGCTGCAAGCTACTATCCTTAATCTAACGCAATAAACAGGTGCAGGAACCCCGTTGATGCAGCAGCCAGAGCGCGCGGCCAAGGCCCATTTTACCCAACCGACAACCCAGATATTGGTGATGCTTTGCATTGTCGGGCTGGTGGCGTTGATGGTTTTTTCACTATTTGCCCGGGTGCAATCGTTCTTTTTGGCCAACCCGATTTTAAACGGCGTTATTTTGCTGGTGTTTTTTGTCGGGGTGCTGGCCTGTTTCTGGCAGGTGCTGCAATTGATTTACTCGGTCAAATGGATCGAGGATTTTGCCCTTGATCGCAACCCCGAAGAAATGGCCAAGGCACCGATCTTGCTTGCGCCTTTGGCCAGTTTGCTTAGCACACGACCCAAAGGAATGCAGATCGGCGCAGCCTCGTCGCGCTCGATACTTGATTCGGTGGCCACCCGTATTGACGAAGTTCGGGATATCACCCGATACATTGTTAACCTGTTGATTTTTCTAGGATTATTAGGCACATTTTACGGGTTGGCAATCACGGTTCCGGCGCTGGTGGAAACCATTCAATCGCTTGGAGCCGATGATACAAGCGACGGAGCCGGCGGATTTTCGCGCCTGATGTCCGGTCTTGAGCAGCAGTTGGGTGGCATGGGCACGGCGTTTTCATCGTCCTTGCTTGGCTTGGCAGGATCATTGCTGGTGGGCTTGCTCGAGCTGTTTGCGGGCCACGGTCAAAACCGGTTTTATCGCGATTTGGAAGAATGGTTGTCATCCATTACGCGGCTTGGATTTTCATCAGATGAAGGCGAAAGCAGCGAGCAGGGCATGGTTGCCGGTGTGTTGCAGCACATGTCCGATCAGATGGACGCGATGCAGGATATGTTCACCCAGTCCGATGTCAGCCGCGCGATGGTGGATGAAAAACTGGGCATGTTGGCGATGTCGGTTGAACGATTAACGGACCGAATGGCCAATGATTTAAACACGTCGGATGCTTTGACGCAGGTGGCCGATGGGCAGAGCGTATTGGTGCAATTGTTAAGCAAACAGGCCCAAGAGACCGGCGTAAGCGGGCAGGTTGATGCCGAAAGCCGGATGCGTCTTCGCTCGATTGATGTGCAGCTGTTGCGTTTACTTGAGGAAATGTCGGCTGGACGGCAAGAAGTTACCGCAGAATTGCGTGGCGATTTGAATGCGCTGACCAATGCCATTCGCGCCGTGACCCCGAAAACCGGTGGTGGATCGGGGGCGAGCTAATGGCGCTTAGTCGTCGCACAGGGCAGCGGTTTCAGGCCTCGATCTGGCCCGGTTTTGTTGATGCCATGACGGCGTTGTTGCTGGTGCTGATGTTTGTGCTGACCATTTTTATGGTGGTGCAATTTGTGTTGAGCGAAACCATTTCAGGCCAAGAAACCGAGCTGGATGAGCTAAGTGTGCAGATTGTCGGTCTTGCCGATGCTTTGGGCCTGGAGCAGACGCGCAGCCGTAGCCTTGAAACCGATGTAGCGCGGCTTGATAGCCGTTTGGAAATGGCGCAAAATAAGGTTGAAACCCAGCTTGGGCTGATTGCTTCGCTCACCGTAAAAAATACAGCACAGAGCGATGAGCTTGCCCGCCAGAACAATGCGCTCAGCAGTTTTGAGGCGCAGGTTGCCAGCCTGTTAAGCCAACGCGATGCGGCCTTGGGGCAGGGTCAGCGGCTGGAGCAGGAAATTGCAAAACGCGATGCCGAGCGCCGCAAATTATTATCGGATCAGCAGGCTTTGCAACTGGCGCTTGCCGGCGTGCGCGACGAGGTTGATTTGCAGACACAACAGGCGCGTTTGGCTGCGGCGCGTCATGACGCATTAAAGGCGCTGATTGCGGATTTGCGCAATCGGGCATCGGTGGCGGATGAAAATTTAGGCGCTGCATTGGCGCGTTTGGAAGGGACGGATGCGCAGGCAGATAAATTGCAGGCCGCATTGGCAACTGCCACCGAAAATCTGTCCGAGGTTGAAAAAAACCGGCTGCTGGAACAAGCGGCGGCCGAGGCGCTGCGCGAACGGCTAAAAAATTCCGGCACCGAATTAACCGCGATGACATTGGCGCTTGAGGCCAAGCGCAAACAGGCTGAAGATACGCTGACATTGCTGGCAGCGGCCAAGCTGGCCAAGGCTGATCTGGATGAAAAACTGGCCGTCGCGCTGGCGGCTGGGCTAACGGCGCAACAGGCGGCAAAAGAGCAGTTAACTGCGGCCGAGCAGCGCGCGGTTTTATTGGCAACGGCTCAGGCGCAGTTGGCGCAAGTCGAGGCCAAAAGTGCCGCCGAGCAGCGAAAGCTTGCGTTGTTGAACCAGCAAGTTGCTGCTTTGCGTGGGCAGCTTGGCTCTTTGCAGGGATTGCTGGATCAATCCGCGGCCAAGGATGTGGCGGCCAATATCCAGCTGCAATCTTTGGGCAGCCAGCTTAACACAGCTTTGGCGCGGGTGGCTGCCGAAGAAAAACGCAGGCGTAAGCTGGAAGAGGTCGAGCGCAAACGGATCGAGGCCACGGCCAAGGATCTGGAGCGCTATAAATCCGAATTTTTTGGCCAGCTGCGCGAGGTTTTGGGCGATGAAGAAGGGGTTCGGATCGTGGGGGACCGATTTGTGTTTTCTTCAGAGGTTCTGTTTCCTTCGGGGTCGGTTAATTTACGGCCTGAGGGCAAAATACAGATCGCCCGGATCGCGGATATTTTGCGCCGGGTTTCCAATGAAATTCCGCCCGAAATTGATTGGGTGATCCGGGTGGATGGCCACACCGATAATGTGCCGCTGTCCGGTTTTGGCCGTTATAAAGACAACTGGGAACTTAGTCAGGGCCGCGCGTTATCGGTGGTGCGTTTGATGTTTCAGGAATTGGGCATTGCGCCGCACCGGCTGGCGGCGAACGGGTTTGGAGAATACCGGCCGATCAATCCGGCCAACACCCCCGAGGCGCGGGCACAAAACCGGCGGATTGAATTGAAACTAACAGAGCGCTAATTTTAGAAATCAGCGGATTTCAATGCTGGTTTCGCGTTGTGATATTACGATTCCATCGCGCAATAATGTTGCCGATCCGGTGTAAATACCAACGGGCCATCCCGCAGCTTTAGCGCGTTTTCCTGCCGCGCGAAAAAACAATGCTTGTTGTCTTTCAAGCCGAATCTCTTGGCGGATTACTTGGCCTTTGGGTCCGTTAATCTCAAGCAACATCAGGCTGTCGGGCAGGCTGCCAAAAGCATAGGCCCACAATACCAGAGCGGGCGCGTCTGAAGTAAGGCTGTCATATCCGGCGGTGCCCGCCTTGATGTCGGCATATTCCGGCACCTTATTGTCAAAGCCCAACCGTATAATTCCGCTGCCGATATAGGCAATATCGGTTTTCCACAGCTCGGGCATGTCTGTGTCATTACAGGTTAATGTTTGATCCGCATCAAAAGGATCAATCACCGCGCCGTTTTTGCGAACCGACAAATGAACATGGGGGAATTGGGTTTTGCCGCTCAGACCCACTTGGCCCAGCACATCGCCTTTGCTTACCTTTTGTCCTTTTTCAACAATAACCGAGCCCCGTTTTAGGTGGCAATATTGAGTTTCCCAGCCGTTTTTGTGCCGGATCACCAGACCATTTCCACATTCCTTGCCGCTAACGTCGGGTGCGCCGTGATCGCCTTGCATGATGTCGAGCATATCATTTCGGGTGGCTGTGACCACGCCGGCGGCCGCGGCCAAGACGTTCACGCCTGCGTGCATTTCGGCAAGGGTTGGCAGCGCAAAATCGGTGCCTTTATGCCCATCGTAACTTAATACGCCACAGGAAAAATCCAAAACACCGGGGCCCGGGTCGCGATCAACATATTGCTGGATATAACAGGTTTCTCCAAGTGTGCAGTCAATCGGGATGCTTAAAACCAGATCTTTTGCCGCAGCGGGAACGGCAAAAAACAATAACGCAAGCAGAGTGAAAAAACGGATCATTCCGCAGTTAATAACGGGGGTTTGTTTCCCGACAGGCGGCGTTTTTGTACTGGAAATATGCCGATATCCAGTTTGCCGTCTTTGGTGCCAACCTTGACCAGACCACCTTTGGCCAGCTTGCCAAACAGCAGCTCTTCGGCCAGCGGTTTTTTGATGTGTTCTTGAATGACACGCGACAGCGGGCGGGCGCCCATTTTGCTGTCATAGCCCTTTTCACCCAGCCAATCTGCGGCAGCCTTGGTTATTTCAATCGACACATTGCGCTCCATCAGTTGCGCTTCCAGTTGCAGCACGAATTTTTCAACGACTTGTGCGATCACATCCTTGCCAAGCGGCGCAAAGCTGATCACCGCATCCAGACGGTTGCGAAATTCCGGTGTGAACAGACGCTCGATGGCGGCGGTATCTTCGCCGGTCCGCTGCTCACGGCCAAAACCGACGGCCTCTTTGGCCATTTCGGCGGCACCTGCGTTAGACGTCATAATCAGGATCACATTGCGAAAATCCACATCGCGCCCGTTATGGTCGGTCAGCTTGCCGTGATCCATAACTTGCAGCAAAATATTGTAAACATCCGGGTGCGCCTTTTCCATCTCGTCCAGCAACAGCACGCAATGGGGGTGT
>CAYYXZ010000030.1:9042-10816 GCA_964475715.1 uncultured Marinosulfonomonas sp.
ATCAAATCCGACGTAACCCGGAGGCGCGCCGATCAGGCGTGAAACCGCGTGTTTCTCCATATATTCCGACATATCAAAGCGCAGCAGCTCGACACCCAGATTGTCGGCCAACTGTTTGGCGACCTCGGTTTTTCCTACGCCGGTGGGACCGGCAAACAGATAATTTCCGATGGGTTTTTCAGGCTCGCGCAGGCCGGCACGCGACAGTTTGATCGCCGATGCCAAAGCCTCGATTGCCGGATCCTGACCAAATACCACGCGTTTAAGGGTTTTTTCCAGATCGCGCAGCAATTCGGTATCGTCCTTGGAAACGGTCTTGGCCGGAATGCGAGCCAGCTTTGACACCACCGCCTCGATTTCCTTGACGCCAATAGTTTTGCGCCGCTTGCCCTCGGCCAGCAGATGTTGCGCGGCACCGGCCTCGTCAATCACATCAATGGCTTTGTCGGGCAATTTGCGATCCGACATGTAACGGGCCGAAAGTTCGACCGCGCATTTGATCGCTTCCATCGTGTAACGAATGCCGTGATGTTCTTCAAAATAGCTTTTCACACCCTTCAAAATCTTGATCGTATCTTCAACCGAAGGCTCATTCACATCGATTTTCTGAAACCGGCGGGCCAAGGCGCGATCTTTTTGAAAATGCTGGCGATATTCCTTGTAAGTGGTCGAGCCCATGCAGCGCAATTTACCGCCCTGCAACGCAGGTTTTAGCAGGTTTGACGCATCCATCGCCCCGCCCGATGTGGCACCGGCACCGATAATTGTGTGGATTTCATCAATGAACAGCACCGCATCGTCGTGATTTTCCAGCTCGTTCATCACGTCCTTTAAACGCTCTTCGAAATCACCGCGATATTTGGTGCCCGCCAGCAGCGCGCCCATATCCAGCGAATAAATTGTGGTTTTGGAAAGGACTTTGGGCGTTTCACCGTGCACAATTTTGCGCGCCAGACCTTCGGCAATCGCGGTTTTGCCAACGCCCGGATCCCCCACCAGCAGCGGGTTATTTTTGCGCCGTCGGCACAGCACCTGAATGCAGCGGTCAACCTCGTGATCGCGCCCGATCAGCGGATCAATATCGCCATTGGCGGATTTTTCGTTCAGATCAACGCAAAACTTGGCCAGCGCGCTTTCTTTTTTCGCCGCTTCGCCCTCAAATGGTTCTTCGCCAAAATCGGCACCGGCCAGCGGGCGGGATTCGCCAAAATCCGGGTCTTTGGCCACGCCGTGGGCGATGAAATTGACCGCGTCATAGCGGCTCATGCCTTGGTCGTCTAAAAAATAGGCCGCGTTGGATTCGCGTTCGGCAAAAATGGCGACCAGAACATTTGCGCCCGTGACCTCGGTGCGCCCCGAAGATTGCACATGGATCGCGGCGCGCTGGATCACCCGCTGAAATGCGGCCGTTGGCACGGCTTCGGAACCCTCGATGGTGGTTTCCAGTGTGGACAGATCATCGTTGATGAAATCATTCAGGGTTTTGCGCAAAATATCCAGATTAACACCGCAGGCCAGCATCACCTTGGCCGCATCCGGCTCATCGATCAACGACAGCAGCAAATGCTCTAACGTGGCAAGTTCGTGCTTGCGCCCGTTGGCCAGCGCCAAGGCGGAATGGATGGCTTGCTCTAAAGTGTTTGAAAATGACGGCACGCGGCACGCTCCTTGAGTTGGTTTACATCGGCTTTATAATCTATGTCCCGATATTATTAAAGTTCGGTGTGATTGCCCGAAAATTCAAGTGTTTTTTGCTCAAATTCCATCACAATCG
>CAYYXZ010000030.1:10916-12366 GCA_964475715.1 uncultured Marinosulfonomonas sp.
CGCTTTTGCAGGGCGGGGTTATTTGGCTCGATGCTATGGGCAAAACTGGCGTTGGCGGCGGTATATTCGTGGCCTGAATAAACCATGGTCATTTCGGGCAGATCAATCAGTTTCGAGAGGCTCTGCCACATTTGTTGCGGTGTGCCCTCAAACAGCCGACCACAGCCCAGCGCCATCAGGCTATCGGCGCTAAACAGGGCGGCGTTGCGCGGGAAATGAAAGGCGATGTGGCCGATGGTATGGCCGTAAACCTCAAGCACTTTGCCGTGGTTGTCGCCGATTGAAACGGTGTCGCCCTCGGATAATTCGGTGTCTAAACGGGGCAGGCGGTGGGCGTCGGCCTTGGCACCCAGAACCTTGGCGCTGTAAGTTTCGCGCAGCTGCTCAACCGCATCGATATGATCGGGGTGGTGGTGGGTGATCAGGATTTGCGTCAGGTTCCAGCCGCGTAAATCCAGCTGCCGGATAATCGGCGCGGCCTCGGGGGCATCAACCAGCGCGGTTTGGCCGCTAACCGTGTCATGCAACAAAAAGGCGTAATTATCCGACAGGCAGGCAACGGTGTCGATTTGAAGCGGCATGGGGCTGTCCTTTCTAGACGGGGCTGGCCATAGTTTCGCCCAACGCATCCGTAGACGCAAGACAGGTTTATAGATATGGATTATAATTATGCATGAAGAACCGCTAAAAACGCCACACTTCGGACCAAAAGGCACGGCGCTGGATGATGGCCGCATGACCGCCAGATCGGCCGTTCTAAACGGTGAGGCGATTTATAGCTGCATTGGCGCCTATGTGCCCGCGCGCGGCACGGTGCTAGAGCTGGCCAGTGGCACCGGGCAGCATATTTCCGATCTGGCGCAGCGCCATCCAAAGGTCAGCTGGCAGCCAAGCGATGTGGTGCGCGACCGTCTGCCCAGCATAAATGCGTGGCGCAAACATGCGGTTGTGGAAAACCTGCTGGTGCCGATTTTGCTGGATGCCTGTGGCGACTGGCCCAACGATTTGCCGGCCGATATTGGCCTGATTCATTTGTCCAACCTGTTTCATGTGATTGCCCCGGATGCGGCCCAAAGGGTGATTTTCGGTGCGGCGCAGGCGCTGGTTAGCGGCGGGTATTTCTTTGTTTACGGACCGTTTCGGGTGGGCGGTAAATTTCGCAGCCAAAGCGACGCAGAATTTCACGAAGACCTTACGGGCCAGCATCGCGCGGTTGGCTATAAAGATCTGGAATGGATGCAGCAACAATTGGCCAAAGCCGGCCTGACGTTTTGTAATCTGCATGAAATGCCGGCAAATAATCTGGTGCTGGTGGCGCGCAAATCTGCCTGATAATTTTGTGCAATACCGATCAAATCAAAATGCGGTTTTAGCCATAAGCTTTGGCTTGTCGCGAGGATGAAATAATTGTCGCATCTCGCCCCAAACCCAACTGTAATTACGCAGGTTT
>CAYYXZ010000031.1:0-12225 GCA_964475715.1 uncultured Marinosulfonomonas sp.
GATGCGATTATCATGCCTACATCGCAGATTTTACCGCCAAATCAGCATCGTTTGGCCACCGATCATGACTATTATATCACGGAAAACCTGCATGCCTTGCGCAACACAAGGATCGCCAATTTGATGGGGGCGGCCAGCTTAACCCTGCCCACGAACACAGCATCTTGTGGTATCATGTTCGTCAGCCCCCCAATGAGCGAAGCCCGCCTGCTGCGTCTTGGAGCGGCTGCCGAGGCAGCGTTGTCCTAAAAGCCACAGACCGCCACAGAAAGCTGACCCAAGGCTATATTTTGGCAGGGTTTTTCTGGACCTGATGGCAGGAGTGTTCTAGATTCAGCTCAAACGGGGCGTTAATGATCCCGGTATTTGAGGCGATTATGAATTTTCCGGAGCGGTTTTCGAACTTACCAGAGTATGCTTTTACGCGACTTCGCGGCCTTCTTGACGTGCATGCGGCAGGGGGCGATGCGCTGCATTTGACGATTGGTGAGCCGCAGCATGATTTCCCGGATTGGGTTCTGGATATCATCGTTGAAAATGGTCATGAGTTTGGTAAATACCCGCCCACAACTGGGTCGCCCGAACTTTTGGCCTCGATTTCCAATTGGATCAAGCGGCGTTATGGCGTTGCTGTTGATGCCCGTGAAATTTTGAATGTGAACGGCACCCGCGAGGGGCTTTATAATGCTGCCATGGCGCTGTGCCCTGAAGCCAAAAACGGCGCAAAGCCGGCTGTGCTGGTGCCAAATCCGTTTTATCAGGTTTACGCGGTTGCCGCACTTTCGGTCGGGGCCGAGCCGGTTTATCTGCCCGCCACAGCCGATAACGGATTTTTGCCTGATTTTGCGGCCGTGTCTGACGATGTGCTGAACCGCACCGCGATTGCTTATATTTGTTCGCCCTCCAATCCGCAGGGCGCGGTTGCGTCGCGCCAATATTGGCAGGATTTGATTAATCTGGCCGAAAAATATGATTTTCAAATTTTTGCCGACGAATGTTACAGCGAAATTTATCGCGATGATGCCCCTGTTGGCGCGTTGCAAGTTGCGCGTGAAATGGGCGCCGATCCCGAGCGGGTTGTGATTTTTCATTCATTATCAAAGCGTTCCAATTTGCCGGGCTTGCGTTCGGGTTTTCTGGCGGGTGGGCCGAAATCGATTGCGCGGATTAAACAGCTGCGTGATCTTGCCGGCGCTCCGTTGCCGTTGCCGTTGCAGCGGGTGGCCCAAAGGGCTTGGGCGGACGAGGCGCATGTTGCTGAAAACCGTGCGCTTTACCGCGAAAAATTTGAGATTGCCGATGAAATTCTAGCGGATGTCGAGGGCTACATCAGCCCCAAAGCCGGATTTTTTCTGTGGTTGCCGGTTGAAGATGGCGAGGCCGCGGCGCTGAAATTATGGCAACAGACAGGCGTGCGGGTTTTGCCCGGTGCCTATTTTAGCCGCGACGTAGAAAATCAAAACCCGGGTCTGGGTTATATTCGTGTGGCCATGGTGGCTCCAAAACAACAAATGCGCCAAGGGTTAATACACCTGAAACGCTGTTTATATTCGTAGAAATTGAGGTAAGAAAATGGCATCCTATTCAGCAAAACGGCGTGATCCGCTACTGGATTCCAAATTGCAGGCCGTGGTTGAACGCCGCACCAAGGAATTGGTCGGCATCGCAATGCTTGTGGTCGGTTTTATGGTGGCTTTGCTGCTGGCCTCATATTCGCCGTCCGATCCCAGCTGGCTGTCGGCCTCGAATGAGCCTGTGCAAAACTGGCTGGGCCAATTCGGGGCCTCGATTGCTTCGCCGCTGTTTGTGATTGTTGGTTGGGGTTCATGGGCGATTGTTGTTGTGCTGCTGGTTTGGGGCGCGCGTTTTGCTTTCCATTGGGGCAGTGATCGTGCCTTTAGCCGGACGATTTTTGCCCCCATCGCCATTGCCATGCTGGCGGTTTATGCCGCAACCCATGTGCCCGGTGAAAACTGGAGCCACAGCTTCGGTTTGGGCGGCTTGTTTGGCGATATGATTTTGGGCACATTGCTGGGTCTGGTTCCGCTTAGCGCGGCTTTCGGTTTGAAATTTGCCTCGCTTTTGATGGGGCTGGCGATGTTGGCTGTGATGCTGTTTGTGCTGGGCTTTAGCCTGCACGAGCTGAAGCGCTTTGCCCGTTTTTTGCTGATCGGCATTGTGATGACTTATGCGACGCTGATGAATTTGTTGGGTAAATCGGCCCGTGGTGCGGCGATTGCGGCGCGTGTTGCGCAGCAAAAAAATGCGCAACGAAAAGAGCGCAACCGTCTTGAGGCTGCTGACGTTGCGGCACATGCTGCTGCATTTGCCGCCGTTGCTGCACCGGTTCAGCGCAGCGCAAACGTGATGCGCGCAGAGTCTTGGGCAGAGCCTGCTGTAAATCAGCCGGTGTCTGTTTTGGAAGAATATCAGCCGCAAGAGCCGCAACAAAAGCAAGGTTTTTTGGCCCGGATGCCGTCCTTGATGAAGCGCCAGCGGGCACCCGAACCTGAACTGATCGAGCCGGCTTTGGCACCGGATGTTGAAGCCGGAGAATTTGGCCCCGAGCGGGTAAAGGCGCGGATTGCCGATGCGATTAAATCGCGCGCCAAAATGATGCCAAGCCTGACAGCCGGGCGCGCCGAGCCGCAAGTCAGCCGCAGAGATCGCGGCCCCCAGCCTCTGGTTTTGAATGTCGAGCCGCCTGTTGTTGCGCCTGGATTCGGTGCGGTGTCAAGCACAGCGCCGGGCCCGATGATGTTTGAGCCAAGCGTCAACGCCGCCCCTGTGGTGCAATCTGTGGTGGCCGCAAAAACTGCCATAAAAAGTGTTGTGCAACACGCGCCGCGCAAAGCCAGCCCCGCATCAAAACAGGCCATAGCCGAGGCCCAGCCTGCGCTGCAATTTGAGGATAAACTTTCCAATTACGAGCATCCGCCGTTGTCACTGCTGGAAAACGAAGTCGTCATCCAACGCAGCCATTTGTCCGATGACGCATTGGCCGAAAATGCGCGTATGTTGGAAAATGTGCTGGATGATTACGGCGTTAAAGGCGACATTGTCAGCGTGCGCCCGGGACCGGTTGTGACGATGTATGAGCTGGAGCCTGCACCCGGTTTGAAGGCCAGCCGCGTGATTGGTTTGGCCGATGATATTGCCAGATCCATGTCGGCGTTGTCGGCGCGGGTTTCGACGGTGCCGGGCCGTTCGGTGATTGGCATCGAGCTGCCCAATGAGCATCGCGAAAAGGTAATGCTGCGCGAAATCCTGTCATCGCGCAGTTTTGGCGATAGCAGCATGCAGCTGCCATTGGCGTTGGGCAAAGATATTGGCGGCGATCCTGTGGTTACCAATCTGGCCAAAATGCCGCATCTTTTGATTGCCGGCACCACCGGATCGGGTAAATCCGTGGCGATCAACACGATGATCCTGAGCCTGCTTTACAAGCTTACCCCCGAGCAATGCCGCCTGATTATGATTGACCCTAAAATGCTGGAGCTGTCGGTTTATGATGGCATTCCGCATCTGTTATCGCCGGTTGTGACGGATCCGAAAAAGGCTGTGGTGGCCTTGAAATGGACCGTGGGTGAAATGGAAGACCGCTATCGCAAAATGTCGAAAATGGGTGTGCGCAACATCGAAAGTTATAACGGCCGTGTGCGTGATGCCCTGCAAAAAGATGAAATGTTTTCGCGCACGGTGCAAACCGGATTTGATGATTTGACGGGCGAGCCGGTGTTTGAAACCGATGAATTCAAGCCCGAATTGCTGCCTTACATCGTTGTGGTTGTTGACGAAATGGCCGATCTGATGATGGTGGCCGGTAAAGAAATCGAGGCCTGCATCCAGCGTCTTGCCCAGATGGCACGGGCCAGCGGCATTCATTTGATCATGGCCACACAGCGCCCCTCGGTGGATGTGATTACCGGCACGATCAAGGCCAATTTCCCGACCCGGATTTCGTTTCATGTGACCAGTAAAATCGACAGCCGCACCATTTTGGGCGAGCAGGGTGCCGAACAATTGCTGGGCATGGGCGATATGCTTTATATGGCTGGTGGTGCCAAAATCACCCGCGTGCATGGCCCGTTTGTCAGTGACGAAGAAGTCGAGGAAGTGGTCAATCATCTGAAAAGTTTTGGTGCGCCCGAATATGTAACCGGCGTGGTTGATGGCCCCGATGGCGACGAGCAAAGCGATATTGATTTGGTGTTGGGGCTGGGTGGCAATAGCGATGCTCAGGATGCGCTTTATGACACCGCCGTGGCGATTGTGATTAAGGATCGCAAATGTTCCACCAGCTATATTCAGCGCAAATTGGCGATCGGCTATAATAAAGCCGCACGTCTGGTTGAACAGATGGAGGATAGCGGTCTGGTCAGCCCGGCAAACCATGTTGGAAAACGCGAAATTCTGGTGCCCGAGCAGCAATAATCTGCCTTGTTTTAGATAAAAGTTGGAAAACCCTGCGGTGATGGTTAAATAGGGCGTATGAAACATTTACGCCTTTTGACCATACCTTTGTTATGGGTCGCGCTGTCGGTTCCTGCATTTGCGGAAAAGATATCGTTAAATGAATTGTCGGCTTATCTGAATGAACTTACCACAGCCAAGGGCGGGTTCACCCAGATTAACAGTGACGGCACTATTTCAACCGGTGAAATTTTTATTAACCGGCCCGGGCGTATCCGGTTTGAATATAATGCACCGGACGAAACGCTGGTGATGGCCGGTGGTGGCCAAGTGGCGATATTTGATGGAAAATCCAATGCCGGACCGCAACAATATCCGCTAAAACGCACGCCGCTGCATCTGATTTTGCGCCAAAACGTTAATCTGGCGGCCGCTAAAATGGTTGTCGGGCACACGTCGGATGGCACAATCACCACCGTTATCGCCCAAGACCCGCAGCACCCTGAACACGGTCAGATACGTTTGCGCTTTAGCGCCAATCCGGTTGAATTGCGCCAATGGGTGATCGTCGATGGCGGCGGTAGCGAAACCACCTTGATTCTAAACGCGCTGGAAAAAGAGGTTTCGCTTTCGGCGTTTTTGTTCAGCATCCCGTACGAGGCTGAAAAACGGGGCCTTTGAGCGCCCGTTTTTAGATTTTACAGCGTTTCGGCATGACGCCGGAACGCTTTAGATTTTTCTACAAGCAACCAGTTGGTATTTATAAAGGGCGGCACGGTCTTCTATTTCGCCGGCAATCCTGATCAGCCATGGTTTGCTTCTGTAGGTGCCTCGTAAAAACCCTGTGCGACCATCATGATAAGCAAGATATTGATTGCGCGCATCATTTTTGGCAATACCCAACCGTTCGGTGGTTTTGGCCATGTACCAGCCCATGAAATCGGTGGCATCTTTAATGTTGTCACGTCTGGCGCGGTTGCGGCCGGGGCCGTCTTTGTATTCTTGCCAAGTGCCGTCCAGCGCCTGTGAATAACCAAAGGCCGAAGATTGGCGCCCCATCGGAATCACCCCGAGCTTATATCGAACCGGGGTTCGGGCATTGCCGATGAATTTGCTTTCCTGATACATTACTGCCATTTGCACATAAATCGGAATGCCCCAGCGGCGCTCGCTGTTGCGCATTGCTTTTAGGTATGCCGGGCGCTGATTGAGGATACTGCAGGCGTCATTCAGATTGCGAGGTGCCGAAAAATTTCCGGGGGCCCCGCAAGCGGCCACAAGTGTCAACAATACTATCGCGCGAAGAAGTCTGCTCATAGTGCCTCTCGCTTTTTATAATTATGCTTGCAGCCTAACCCAATTCAGCCAGCGCGTAAAATGCGAAATTGCAAAATCAGACCAAAAAAACCAGCGTAAGCGGAATTGTGAACACAGAAAGCACAGTTGAAACCACAACCAGCCCGGCCACCGCATCGGCATCGGCCCCGTATTTTTCGGCCAGCATGTAGGATGTCACGGCCACCGGCGTTGAAACCTGCATCACCAAAACGGCCAGCGCAATCGCAGGCAAGTCCAGCCACAGCCCGATTCCAACAGCCGCCCCGATGCAGATCACGGTTTTTTGCAATGAAAACAACACCGAAAGCCCCAATGATCCGGGTTTTAGGCGGGCAACGGTCACCCCCAAGGTCAGCAGCATAATCGGGATTGCAATCTGGCCGATCAGCACCAGCGTGTTTGTAATTGGTGCCGGTGTTTGCCAATCTTGCCACATAAACAAAGCCCCCAACAGGGTGGCGGCCACGATCGGCTCTTTCAGCGCTTTCAAGGGCGATCCGCCGCCGGACACCAACCAAACTCCGAAGGTGAATGACAACACGGCCATGACCGCAAAAACCACCACCGCATATCCCAACCCGATCTGGCCAAAGGCAAATAACGCCAAGGGCAGGCCCAGATTGCCGGTATTGCCGAAAATCATCGGCGCATAATAGGTCCGAACCGGCAGGTATGCGATTCTTATCAGGCCAAATGCAATAACGCTAACCAGCGCGTAAGTGGCAAGGGCCGCGTAGGATAATGCGGCAAGTGCGCCCGGATCTATTTCGGTTTTCATCAGCGAGGTGAAAATCAGGCAGGGCACCGCCAGCGTCATGGCCAGGCGGGTGACAAATTCGACTTTGTATTCAAATCCCAGCTTGACCCAGATAAACCCGATGGCCGCCAGCGTGAACACGGGTGTTACAATTTCCAGCACTGTCAAGAATAGGTTCACAGACTGTTTCCTTAAATTTTAGCTATCTTGCATGGACAATACCATGAATGAAGTATTAATAATGCGATATGGGGACTGAAAAGCAATGCTAAAATCACATGCGAAATACTATTTGGGCCAGGTTGTGCGCCACCGCAAGCATCCTTTCAGGGGTGTTGTGTTTGATGTGGACGCCATGTTTTCCAACACCGAAGACTGGTATGACGCCATTCCCGAAGACGTGCGCCCCAACAAAGACCAGCCGTTTTACCATCTCTTGGCCGAAAATGACCAAAGCCATTATGTGGCTTATGTGTCCGAGCAAAACCTGATTGCCGATTACACCGGCGAGCCGATCAGCCACCCTGATTTGCCCGACCTGTTTGGCGATTTTCATGATGGCCAGTATCCGCTGCAATTTCAGCTGAACTGATTCTAATACCCCAAAGCACAGCCATCTTTGCGCGGATCAGACGCGCCGATCAAAACACCGGCATCATGATCAATCCGAATCGCCTGCGCCCCGCCAATTGCGGCTGTCGGAATACGAACATCGTGGCCCATATCGGCCAATTCTTGGCGCACGGTGTCGCTGTAACCACGCTCGACATTCAGCACGCCTTGGTCGGCAAAACTGCGCGGCGCATCAATGGCGGCTTGCGGGTGCAGGCCGAAATCCAGCATATTTGTGATCAGCCGCGTGTGCCCGTTTGGCTGATACGCCCCGCCCATCACCCCGAATGGCATGATCAGGCGGCCGCCTTGTTTTAGCATCGCCGGAATAATTGTGTGCATCGGGCGCTTGTTGCCCGCGGCCTCGTTGGGGTGACCTTTTATCAGGTTAAAACCCGCGCCTCGATTTTGAAAAAGAACGCCGAACTTGTCCGAGGCCAGCCCCGAACCAAAAGCGTGATAGGTTGAATAAATCAGCGAAACCGCCATCAGGTCTTTGTCGACAACTGTCAGATAAACCGTGTCTTTGTGAATCTGTTCGGTGCGCTTTTGCGGGTCTTTCATCGCGCGTTTAGGGTCAATCAACGCGGCCAGTTTGGCGGCGGTTTGTTCGGATAACATATGGTCCAGCCGCGTGGTGTTGGCGGCATCGGCAATGAAACGGCTGCGGGCATCATAGGCTAGCTTGGCGGCCTCGGCCTCAAAATGAGCGCGCTTGGCACCAAAGGCCTGCATCGCGGCCAGATCAAAATGCGACAGGATGCTGTTCATTAAAATAGCCGTCGCGCCTTGGCCGTTTGGCGGGTGTTCAACCAGCTCGTAACCCTTGTAAATCCCGCTGATCGGGTTGGTGTAATCGCAGGCCGCCCCGGCAAAATCATCCAATCTGTGGCAGCCGCCCAAAGCTTGCAGCGATGCGACCATATCCTGGGCCACTTCGCCCTCATAAAAACCGGCGCGCCCTTCTATCGCAACGCGGCGTAAAACTTCGGCCTGTTGCGGGGCGCGAAAGATTTGGCCAACGCTTAGCGGATTGCCGTTGTTTAAATAGTATTTTTGCGCAGCCCCTTGCAGGCGCGCGGCATTGGCTGCCCAGTCAAATGCGGCGCGCGGTGCCACGGGAATGCCTGTTGTGGCATAGTGGATGGCGGGGGCTAGGCTGGCTTTTAGCCCCAGTTTGCCCCAATCTTTGGACAGTCGGCAAAAGGCATCAATCGCGCCGGGGATGGTGACGGCTTCCACCGCGCCAAGCGGGATGGATTGGTGGCCTTGGGCGCGGATTTTTTGGGCCGACAATAGGGCCGGGGCGCGCCCCGATCCGTTCAGCGCGATAATATCTTCGCTGCCTGAAGGCTTAAGCAACACAAAACAATCCCCGCCAATGCCCGTGCTTTGTGGCTCGCAAATTCCCAGCAATACGGCAGCGGCAATGGCTGCATCAACAGCATTTCCGCCCGCTTCCAGCATTTGAACGGCAACCTTGGCGGCCAGCGGATGCGATGTGGCGCAAAGCCCGTTGCTGGCATAAACCGCCGAGCGGCCCGGCATTTGGTAATCACGCATGATGGGTTCCCTCTGTTTTGATCAGAGAAATCCTATGCCGGTTCTGACATAAATCCAAATCTAATTTTGGGAAATAAGCCTCGACGTCGCGAACTGGGTGGGGGCTGTTAAACACGACGCCGAGGGAAGCTTTATGCAGCTACCCTTACGTTATCACCCTTTATTCTGGCAGAGATTGGGAGAAATTGAGGCATAATAGTGCCGTTTCGTCCTTATTATGGTTAATTTCCCAGTAATTCAGGCTGATTAACCGCAATACGAAAGCTAAGCAGGTTTTTGCGCCCTTGGCGGGAGTATTCTAAATCGCGCGCCAAATCGCGAATCAGGAACCAGCCAAAGCCGCCTTCGGGCAGATCATTCAGATCACAATCCAGCAAAGCCCTGTTTCCGATTGGCGCAACACCTTTGGGCATGGGATTTCCTGTATCCGTGACTTTGCAATGCAGGCCGTCATCCGTGGGAATGATTTGCAGGTTGATCAATCCCTCGGGGTTGTCGGCATAAGCGTGTTCAACCACGTTATTCATCACCTCGGCCAGAACCAGCTCGACAGTGCCGGTTTCCTCAGCCGGAAGCTGCATGAAACGCAAAGCGGCAAGCGTGTCGCCAAGCGCCTTGCGAACGCCTTTGGGGCTGGCTGTGAAAATGAATTGTATTTTGGCGGGGCTGGTTTTGGGGGTCTGGGGCAATGTTTTGGCCTTATGAATAAGTGCAATCAGATGTTCAGGATGCATTTGCAAGGTTGTTCCCCGTGTCGGCCAGTGCGGCATCGGCATCGGTATGAATGGTAAAAATGCTGTCCATGCGCGTTAGCCGAAACACCTTTTCAACATTCAGGCTAAGCCCGGCCAGTTCCAGTTTTTGCTTGGGTGCCAGCAGTTTCATTGCCGCCACAACCGCGCCAAGCCCGCTGCTGTCCAGAAAATCGACAGTGCTCATGTCCAGCACAACACGTTTTGGCCCGCCATCGCAAACGCTGCGCATGTCTTCCTTGAATTCAATCGCAATCGCGGCATCAATGCGCGGCATGGTCGTGGTAACAATTAACGTGTCGTCATGGGTTTTGGCTTGCAGTTGCATTTGTTGCTCCTAAAGTTTTGATAAATGCACACTAGACCTCAATCCTTACTATTCGGTATGCGTATCTACGAGCGCTGAAAAAATTTAAAGGAACCACGATGAAAGAAGTTGTAATTGCAGGGGCCGCACGCACGCCGATGGGTGGATTTCAAGGCGTTTTTGCCGATGTTGCGGCTCCGGTTTTGGGCGGGGTGGCCATAAAGGCGGCGCTTGAAAATGCCGGTGCTGTGCCCGAAATGATCCAGGAGCTGCTGATGGGTTGTGTTTTGCCGGCCGGTTTGGGTCAGGCTCCGGCACGGCAAGCCGGTTTTGCCGCCGGTTTGGGTGAAAATGTGCCGGCAACCACGTTGAATAAAATGTGCGGCTCGGGCATGCGCACGGTGATGATGGCCTATGACCAGATCGCGCTGGGCAATATTTCTGTGATGGTGGCCGGCGGCATGGAGAGCATGACCAAGGCACCGTATTTGTTGGATAAAATGCGCAGCGGTGCGCGGATTGGCCATCAAAATGTGCAAGACAGCATGTTTTTGGACGGGCTGGAAGATGCTTATGACAAGGGCCGTCTTATGGGGGTGTTTGCCGAACAATGTGCCGAGAAATTTCAATTTAGCCGCGCGGCGCAGGATGAATTTGCCCTGACTTCCCTGTCCAATGCTTTGGCGGCTGAAAAATCGGGTGCTTTTGCGGGCGAAATTGCCGCCGTAACGGTGAAATCGCGCCGTGGCGACACCGTGGTTGCCACAGATGAGCAACCGGCCAAGGCGCGCCCCGAAAAGATACCGCAATTGCGTCCGGCCTTTAGCAAAGACGGCACGGTCACGGCGGCCAATGCATCGTCAATTTCGGACGGGGCGGCGGCTTTGGTGATGGCTAGCGCCGATGTGGCCAAAGAAAAGGGGCTGAAAATTCGCGCCCGCATTATGGGCCACGCCAGCCACGCGCAGGCACCGGGCTGGTTTACCACGGCTCCGGTTCCGGCGGCGCAAAAACTGCTGGAAAATATCGGCTGGTCTGTGGCCGATGTGGATCTGTGGGAAATCAACGAAGCCTTCGCCGTGGTGCCGATGGCCTTCATGCACGAAATGGATATTTCACGCGATATTGTCAATGTAAACGGCGGGGCCTGTGCGTTGGGCCACCCGATCGGAGCCTCGGGCACGCGCATCATCGTAACGCTGTTGAATGCGCTTGAAAAACGTGGTTTGAAACGCGGTGTGGCGGCGATTTGCATTGGCGGCGGCGAAGGCACGGCGATTGCGATCGATCTGGTTTGATTCGGGATGTTAACAAGGGGCTGGGCCAGATAAGCTGGCTCGGGTTCATAATCGGGGCTGGAAGATGGGCAATAAACCGGCGCTAAAACAAATGGGCGCAAAACAGATAACCGGCCTGCTTGGCGCGCCTTTGCTGGCGGTTTTTACATATTGGATGGTCTGGGATCAGGGACCACAAATTGCCGGAGCGCTGGCGATTACGGCTTTTGCCGCCGTGCTCTGGATTTCCGAAGCCCTGCCGCTGCCGGTCACAGCCCTGCTGGTTCCGGTCGGGCTGGCGGGCCTTGGGGTGTTTGAGGCGCGCGATGCCTTTACCTCGTTCGGCAGTCCGGTGCTGTTTTTGGTGCTGGGCGGTTATGCTTTGGCCGTGGCGGTCGAGGCTAACGGCGTGGATCGTTGGCTGGCCGGTAAAATTCTGGGGTTGGCGGGGACCAAAACCATGGGGTTGCTGGCGGCTTTTATGCTGACCTCGGCACTGCTTTCGATGCTGATTTCCAACACCGCCACCACAGCGCTGCTGATTCCGGTGGTGGCGGGCGTTTTGGCGGGGCAGGTTCGTGATGATAACCTGTCGCGACTGCTGTTTTTGGGCGTGGCTTATGGCGCCAGCATCGGCGGGGTGGCCACGATTACCGGATCGGCCCCCAACGCGATTGCGGCCGGATTGCTGGATCTTAGTTTTGGGCAATGGATGGCCTATGGCTTGCCGGTCAGCGCGGTGATGATCGTGGTGGCGATGTTGATTTTATGGTGGACATTCCCGCCAAAAGAAAAAAATATCTGCGTTAAATTCAGCGAACCGGCGGCATTAACCCCGATGGGGAAGCGGGTTTTGGGGGTTGGCGGTCTTATCTTGCTGCTCTGGCTGGCGGGCCCTGCATTGGCGCAGGCTACGGGGCTGCCGGCGGGTTTTGTCAGCGCGGCTTCGGTGGCGGCGATTGCGGTGGCGTTGCTGGTCGGGGTTGGCTCTGTGACGTGGAAAATGCTGGAAAAAAACGTGCATTGGGGCGTGCTGTTGCTGTTGGGCGGCGGCCTTAGCCTTGGGCGTGGTTTGACGGATTCGGGTGCGGCGGATTGGCTGGCGCAAATGTTGACTGGACATGTGGATGATTGGGATGTTGGGGTTAAAACTGATGTTGGTCGGGGTGGCGGTTTTTGCCACCGAGCTAATTTCAAACACCGCCG
>CAYYXZ010000032.1:0-11716 GCA_964475715.1 uncultured Marinosulfonomonas sp.
TTTCAAATGAAAAACGCAGCTTCTTGTTGCATGATGCGCTACGTCAGCCTGCTATTGATCAATATAATTTAGACTACATACTGATTGATTGCCCGCCTTCTTTAAATATTTTGACTGTTAACGCAATGGTTGCATCAAATTCTATCTTAATCCCGCTTCAAAGTGAGTTTTTTGCATTGGAAGGATTATCACAGTTAATATTATCGATTCGTGAAGTGCGTGAGACAGCGAATAGAAATTTGCGGATCGAAGGCGTTGTTCTTACGATGTATGATAAAAGAAACAAATTATCCCAGCAGGTAGAAGCAGATGCTCGCAATAGTTTAGGTGATTTAGTCTTTCAGACAGTGATTCCGCGGAATGTTCGTGTTAGCGAGGCGCCGTCATTTGCGATGCCAGTAACAGAATATGATCCAAAGTCAAAAGGTAGCGAAGCTTATTTTCGACTTGCAAGAGAGCTGGTTAGAAAGAACAAGGGTAAAAAATAACTAAAGGGAAATTGATATGGCTAAGAAAAAAAGCGAACGGCGTGGATTGGGGCGTGGCTTATCTGCGCTAATGTCGGATGTGGCAATTGATAATATTGCTGGTAGTGCGAGTATAAAATCTGAAAAGGCCGTTGATCAGTTTATCCCAATTGAGCAAATTTTTCCCAATCCTGAACAGCCAAGACGAGATTTTCCCAAGCAGGGTTTGGATGATTTAGCTTCGTCTATTCGAGAAAAAGGAGTTATTCAGCCCTTAATTGTTAGGAAAAACCCTAATAACTCAGATACTTATGAGATTGTTGCTGGGGAAAGGCGCTGGCGGGCTGCGCAAATGGCAAAGCTGCATGAGTTACCTGTAATAATAAGATCATATACAGATACTGAAGTGCTGGAAATTGCTATAATCGAAAACATTCAACGCGCTGATCTAAATCCAGTTGAAGAAGCAGCTGGCTATCGATTGTTGATGGATCGTTTTGGTCATACACAAGAAAAACTGGCAACAGCACTAGGTAAAAGTAGAAGCCATATCGCAAATCTTATGCGTTTGCTTCGTTTGCCTGATGAGGTTCTTGATTTATTGCGGAGTGGAAAACTTAGTTCGGGCCATGCGCGTGCAATAATTACCACAGATAATCCTGTGGAATTGGCGCGTATGATCGTAAAAAAAGGCCTTTCTGTTCGGCAAGCTGAACAATTGACAAAGACGACAATGGCAAAGCCAGTAAAGACTGCAACGAGACCAGAAGAAAAAGATGCGGACACTCGTGCCTTAGAGGGGGATTTATCTGCAAATCTAGGAATGAAGGTTTTGGTAGATCACAAGAAAGGAAAAGAATATGGAAAGATTACAATTAGTTATAAAACGTTAGAGCAGCTTGATGATTTATGCCGGGTTTTAACAGTTATGCCATTGGGCGACTCCAAATAAATACTAACACTGCCCCAAGCACAATAAACTGAATCATCAAAACTAACATCTTTAGTCCCAAGATTAAGGATAGTCCGAAGACGGCTACAACTGAAACTGTCGCATATATTTTTGCGCGCTTGCTTATTGAACCATCTCTGCGCCAACTTTCAATGAAAGGCCCGAAAGTTCGGTGCGTAAGAAGCCAGTTGTGTAAGCGATCTGATGATTTTGAAAAGCAAAAGGCGGCTAATATAATAAGGGGAACTGTTGGTAATAATGGCACGAAAATACCAATGATACCAATTCCAAAAGATAATAATCCCAGTATGAGCCATAAAATCCGCACGATTTACTCCGTTAATAATTCCCGTATTATGGCATTTAGCAGAGGCCGGCCCTGAGTGGTAGCCCGAAGCCGGTTATCGTGAATCACAACCATGTTAATATCTTTTAAGTAGTTGATTTTGTTTGAGTTAATTTGGTTTCCAGAAATATTCTCGTATCGCGCTATATCAATACCATCCGCAATGCGTAAACCCATCATTAAATATTCATCTGCATGCTCGTTTGTAGAAAGAGAAGTATATGATAGATCACCGCTGTTATTCTTATTTACAGAATTAATCCAGAGAGCGGGATTAGAGATGGCTTCGGTGGCTACTCGCTTGTTATCAATAGTAAGGCGCCCATGTGCACCAGGTCCAATTCCAGCGTAGTCTCCGGCTTGCCAGTAAATCAAATTATGACGGGATTCAGAACCGGATTGTGCATGATTAGAGACTTCATAAGCGTTAAACCCTGCTTTAGTTGTCAGTTCCTGAGTAATATCATACATATCTGCAGACAAGTTTTCTTGAGGTAAACCATGTAAACCACCAGCAGCAAGTCGGTCACCAAATGCAGTTCCGGTTTCAATTGTTAGTTGATAAAGGGATAAATGGTCGGCAGACATTTTTAGCGCATCAGTTAATTCTAAGCGCCAATCCTCCAGTGTCTGATCCTGCCTTGCATAAATCAGGTCAAAACTAATCCGATCAAATACTTTTCCAGCGGTATCAAAGGCTTTTCGTGCATCTGCAACGGTATGTAGACGCCCTAATTTGCGTAAATCAAGATCATTTAACGCCTGCACACCAATAGAAACACGATTTACGCCAGCGTCTTTATATCCAGAAAACCGGCCACTTTCGACAGAGGTTGGGTTTGCCTCGAGGGTAATCTCAATATTATTACTAAGCACCCAAGTCTCTCGTACTTTCGTCAAGATAATGTCAACAGTCTCTGGGTCCATTAAGCTCGGAGTTCCACCACCAAAATATATAGATTTAAGCAGTTTAGAGCCTGTTATTTCTCCAACACGCTTGATTTCACTGCAATAGGCCTGGGCCCATTCCTTTTGATTTACTGCCTTTTTAACATGTGAGTTAAAGTCACAATATGGACATTTTGATTGGCAAAATGGCCAGTGAATATATAATCCAAAGCCACCATGTTGCCAATCTTCAGGCAAAACAGCCATCGACAAGCTTTGCAAAGGCATCTGCACGATGGCTTATCTCTTTTTTACGCTCGGGCGCAATTTCACCAAAAGTCAGTTTTTCGCCATCAGGTAAAAATATTGGGTCAAAACCAAAACCTAGATTACCCCGCATTGGCCAAATCAGGCGCCCGGATATGCGACCCTCAAATATTTCATCATGCCCGTCCGGCCATGCTATACAAAGCGTGCAATTAAATGCAGCTGTGCGTGGTTCGGGGGCCTTTTTATCTTCCAGCAGATCCCAGACCTTTTTCATAGCCATAGGAAAATCCCGACCAGTGGGGGTTTGCGCCCAATCTGCAGTATAAATACCTGGCGCACCATCTAATGCATCAACCGTAATTCCGCTGTCATCAGACAATGCAGGAAAACCGCTGGCCTGAGCCGCAAAATGTGCCTTGATGCGCGCATTTCCAGCAAATGTGTCCTCGGTTTCATCGGGTTCTTTTAGGCCCAAATCGCTCGCAGATATTATCGTAATTCCAAAAGGGCGCAGCAATTCCGTGATTTCGATTAACTTACCCTTATTGTGGCTGGCAATTACCAACGTATCACCACAGAATTTACGCATCTATTCTACGGCCGATTTTTGTGCCTGCATTAACTCTGCAACGCCTTTTTCGGCTAAATCTAGCAAGCCGTTCATTTGATCGCGCGAATAAGTGGAACCTTCGGCCGACATTTGCACCTCAATCATTTGCCCATTACCAAGAAGCACAAAATTGCCATCAACACCGGCTTCGCTATCCTCGGGGTAATCCAGATCCAGTACATTTTGGCCTGCATAAATTCCGCAACTAACGGCTGCAATAGGGTCTATTAAAGGGTCTGAAATTACATCACCGGCTTTTAGCAATTTATTCACAGCAAGGCGTAGCGCGACCCAACCGCCCGTGATTGATGCGCAGCGCGTGCCGCCATCGGCCTGAATAACATCGCAATCGACAGTAATCTGACGCTCGCCCAAAGCAACACGGTCAACACCTGCGCGCAGTGAGCGCCCGATCAGGCGCTGAATTTCCTGAGTACGCCCGGACTGACCATTTTTGGCCTCGCGCCGCATTCGCGTATTTGTTGCGCGCGGCAACATTCCGTATTCTGCGGTTACCCAACCAAGCCCGGTTCCCTTTAAAAATCGTGGAACACCGGGGTCAATGGTGGCTGTACAAAGCACATGCGTATCACCACATTTTATCAGGCAAGAACCTTCGGCATGTTTGGTGATTCCGGTTTCAATTGAAATCGGGCGCATTTCGTCTACATTTCTACCTGATGGGCGCATGGTATGTCCTTTATTAATGAGTTATTCTGAGATACCTGCGCAACTGCTGCAAAAGCAACCTGAAAGTGCCCTATGATCGACGGCAACGAAATATTTAACGATATGAGCGCTCGCAGCCGCGAGGTTTTTCGACTTGTGGTTGAAAGTTATCTGGAAACCGGAGGGCCAATTGGCTCGCGCACGCTGACTCAGGCTTTAAATGAAAAGGTAAGTGCGGCAACAATTCGCAATGTGATGCATGATCTTGAGCATCTTGGGCTGTTAAATTCACCGCATGTGTCTGCCGGCAGGATTCCTACCCAAACTGGGCTGCGGATGTTTGTTGACGGGTTGTTAGAGGTTGGTGATTTGCAAAATGATGACCGCCAGAAAATTGATGCAAGTTTGGGCGGTGAAAACAGCGATGTTGCCAGTATGCTCGATCGGGTTGGATCTGCGCTTTCAGGTATGACCAAAGGTGCCAGTCTGGTGCTTGCCCCTAAACACGAGGCGCCGATAAAGCATATTGAATTTGTAAGTCTTGCGCCGGATCGTGCCTTAGTGGTTTTGGTGTTTGCGGACGGGCATGTAGAAAACCGGGTTTTTACTCCGCCAATTGGTCAAACACCTTCATCTTTGCGCGAGGCTGCTAATTTTTTAAACGCGCTGGCAGAAGGTCGGACGTTAAGCGAGCTACGAAATGGCATTGGGCACGAAATAAAAACACGTCGCCAGGAAATTGATAGTTTGGCCTGTGAGCTGGTAGAAAGCGGTTTTGCGTTGTGGGATAATCAAGATGAAAATTACGAGCGTTTAATTGTCAGGGGTCGCGCGAATCTGTTAGAAGACGGGCCAGAATCCAGTGACCTGGACCGTATCCGGCAACTGTTTGATGATCTTGAGCGGAAACGCGATATCGCTGAATTTTTAGAGTTGGCAGAAGAAGGCGAGGGTGTTCGTATTTTTATTGGCTCAGAAAACAAATTATTTTCACTTTCGGGTTCATCTTTGGTGGTTTCTCCCTATATGAATTCTGAGCGAAAGATTATAGGTGCGGTTGGTGTGATTGGTCCAACACGTCTAAATTATGGACGGATCGTTCCGATTGTGGATTATACGGCGCAGCTGGTTGGAAAACTGTTTTCTGATCAGGGTTAAGGAAAAGAATATGACGAACGAAAATAAAAATGAATTCCTGGATGATATCGAAGCTCTGGAAGATGAGCTAAATCGTATTGAAGAAAGCGACGAAGCGCAGGAAATTGACGAGCTGGAACAAATGCGCGCTGAGCGTGACGAATTTAAAGACAGGTTTATGCGCGCGCTTGCCGATGCTGAAAACTCTCGTAAACGCAGTGATCGTGATCGCCGTGAGGCAGAAAATTATGGCGGCTCTAAACTTGCCCGCGACATGCTGCCGGTTCATGATAATATGAAACGTGCGCTTGAAGCCGCAACAGACGAGCAGCGTCAAAATGCAGCCGCTTTGATTGAGGGTATCGAGCTGACAATGCGTGAATTGCTGAATGTATTTTCAAAACATGGCATCATAATCATTTCTCCGGAAATTGGCGAACGCTTTGATCCCAATATCCACGAATCAATGTTTGAAGCACCTTTGCCGGGCACAAAAGCAGGCGATATTATTCAGATAGCCGCCGAAGGTTTTATGCTGCATGACCGGCTGCTGCGCCCCGCCCAAGTCGGTGTTTCCTCTACACCAAAATCTTAAAATTCTGTAATTGACCAGCCATTTCAGAAACCTGTCACTGTAAATCAGCGAATGCTTTTTGTAGCCGTTTAATTGCTTTCTCAACTACGGACCTTGGGGCTGCAAGATTAAAGCGCAAAAAGCATTCGCCACCTGCCCCGAATGTTTCGCCGTGGTTGACTGCAATTTTTGCAATTTTTTCAACCCGATTCGTATATTCAGATTGTGACATGCCAGTGCCGGAAAAATCTACCCAAGCCAGATATGTTGCTTCAAGCGGCATCGATTTCAAGCCCGGAATATTATTTATGGCATCATCAAAAAGGCGCCGGTTTTCAGTAAGATATTCACAAAGTTCATCTACCCATTCTGCGCCTTTCGGGCTGTAAGCGGCTGTTATCATAAACAGGCCAAAGGAATTTGGAGAAACCCCAAGAGCGGCGATAGTTGCTGCAAATTTAGCCCGCAGTTTTGAATTCTGGATAATTACATTTCCAGTGTAGACCCCTGCGATATTAAATGTTTTGCTCGCCGCGGTCATCATTACCAGCCGCTCACAAATAGACGGGTCCACCAATGCCATCACTGTATGCTTGGCCTCTGAAAAAACCAGATCGTGGTGGATTTCATCTGATACCAAAATTAAATCGTGGCGTTTTGCAAAATCAGCGACCGCCTGTAATTCGTTTCGCGTCCAGACACGGCCCCCCGGATTATGTGGAGAACAAAGAATAAGCATCGTTTCATTACCTGTCATTTGCGCATCATAAGTCGCAAAATCCATTTCATAACGCCCGTCATTATTTACCAGAGGGCACTCAACCACCTTTCGACCAGAGGCTTTAATCACTTTGGCAAAGGCATGATAAACTGGCGTAAACAAAACCACGCCATCACCCGCATTGGTAAATGCGTCCAGACATAATGCTGTTCCGTTAACCAACCCATGGGTTGTAAAGATTGAATTCGTATCAATATCCCAGCCATGACGGTTTTTCATCCACCACTGGATCGACGAATTATAGTCACTAATGTCGCCAAAATAGCCGTAAATTCCGTGATCAAGCATTTTGCGCAGCGCGTCCTGAATACACTCAGGCGGTCGGAAATCCATATCGGCCACCCACATGGCAATGCCTTCATCGGCAGGCACGTCATAAATGGGCTGCATCATATCCCATTTTGCGCAATGTGTTTTGCGCCGGTCTATAATTTTGTCAAAATTCATGGTGTTTAGCCTTTTTGTGTTTTCCGACAAGTTAGCGGTTTGCTTTATAGATGCAAGAGCGTTGCAGCTTGGCGCATCATGTCTTAGATGAAGCCTATGAGTATTAGACCGATCCTGATCCACCCAGATCCACGCCTGAAAAAGGTTTCCGACTTTGTTGATTCGGTAGACGATGAAATGCAAAAGCTGTCACAAGACATGCTGGAAACCATGTATAATGCTCCTGGAATTGGGCTGGCTGCCCCGCAAGTCGGGGTTTTGAAACGCCTGATTGTAATGGATTGCATCAAGGAAGAGGACGCTAAGCCGCAACCAATGGCAATGTTCAATCCCGAGGTGATTTGGGCGTCGGATGAGTTGAATGTGTATGAGGAGGGCTGTTTATCAATTCCCGATCAATACGCAGATGTTAAGCGTCCGGCAGAAGTTACCGTGAAATGGATGGATGTGGATGGCGCTGCTTGTGAAGGCACGTTTGATGCCTTGTGGGCGACCTGTGTTCAGCACGAGATTGACCACCTGGAAGGCAAGTTGTTCATTGATTATCTGGGGCCATTAAAACGCCAAATGATCACCCGAAAAATGGTTAAATTGAAACGTGAACAGGCGCGGGAATGATTAGCATTTTTGTTGCCTACCCTGACAAGCGCTTGAAAACCGTATCTGCGCCCGTTGATAAAGTAACAGATCAGGTGCGTATAATCTGGGATGATATGATCAACGCGATGGAGGCAATGCCGGGGGTTGGTTTGGCTGCACCTCAGATCGGAATTATGCTGCGTTTGGTTGTGGTTGACGCGTCAGAATCCCGCGGGCAGGCCGTTAGAATGGCCAATCCCGTTATTTTACATTCTTCAGCCAAATTTCATGAACACCTGGAAGCAAGCCCGAATTTGCCGGGTGTTTCAGCTAAAATTGAAAGGCCGCGTGCTGTAACTATTCAGTTTTTAAATTCTTCGGGCCAGCCAGAAATCCGCGATTTTGTTGGGCTGTGGGCAACATCTGTTCAGCACCAGATTGATCATTTGAATGGGAAAATGTTTTTTGACCGGCTATCCAAAATGAAACGTAATATTTTGCTACGCAAGGCGCGAAAGGAAAAGCGATGAAAGTTGTTTTTATGGGCACGCCGGATTTTTCGGTTCCGGTTCTGGATGCGCTGATTAATGCTGGCCATGAAATTGTTTGCGTATACTGTCAGCCCCCCCGGCCTGCGGGTCGCGGCAAGAAGGCGCGGCCAAGCCCGATTCAAGCGCGGGCCGAGGCCTTGAATTTAAAAATACGTTACCCAAAGTCGCTAAAGAGCAAAGAAGAACAAGACAAATTTGCAGCATTAGAGCCTGATATTGCGATAGTTGTAGCTTATGGGCTGATTTTACCACCAGAGATTCTGAAGACCCCTGCACAAGGTTGCTTGAATATTCACGCATCCCTTTTACCGCGGTGGCGCGGCGCGGCGCCTATTCATCGGGCAATTATGGCCGGAGATGAAAAAACCGGTATTTGCATAATGCAAATGGATGCAGGGCTTGATACCGGACCGGTGTTATTGCGAGAGTCCCTCTTGATTGGCCCTGAAGAAACAACCGCGAAATTGCATGATCGTTTATCATTGCTCGGGGCAAAGTTGATTTTGCAAACATTAGATGTTTTGCCAGCATTAGAGCCAAAAATGCAGCCGGAAATAAACGTAACCTATGCAAATAAAATCAATAAATCAGAAGCGCGGATAGATTGGAAGAATTCGGCAATTCAGGTTGACCGGCTTATTCGCGGCCTATCGCCATTTCCGGGTGCTTGGTGTATGGTTGATGGCGAGAGGCTTAAATTATTGGAGAGCCGCGTAATTGACGGTGACGGTTTTTCCGGCGAAGTTTTAAAGGGATTTCAGATTGCTTGTGGTCAAGGTGCTGTAGAAATTTTGAAAGTCCAAAGGCAAGGTAAACGGCCGATGAGCCCCGAAGAATTGTTGCGCGGCTTCGATCTTCCGAAACAAATAAACTGATATTGATTGCAATTATCTACAGGGATACCATATTTACCTCATGCCAATTATATTCTTAATCATAGTCGGGGCTGCCGCCGGGTTTTTGGCCACGCGGATGATGAACCTGAAAACCGATATTATAACAACCGTTTCTATTGGCGTGTTTGGCGCTTTGATTGGCGGCCTGCTTCTGCGTCTTATTCTGATGCTTGGCGGTATCGCTTTTGGTTTTGTTGGCGCAGTATTGGGCGCAGTACTTCTGATTTGGGTTTATCGCACTTACATTAAAAAATAGGCTCTAACCTGCCTTAAAAGGCTCCATTCCGCGCCGCGCCAATTCATCTGCGCGTTCATTTTCCGGGTGCCCCGCGTGGCCCTTGACCCATTCCCAAGTTACTTGGTGGCGCGCTTGGGCTTTATCAATTCGTTGCCAAAGCTCTACGTTTTTTACAGGCTTTTTATTGGAAGTGCGCCAACCGTTGCGTTTCCAGCCATGAATCCAGATCGTCACCCCGTTTTTTACATAAGCGCTATCTGTGATGACTGTGATTATCGAGGGGCGCTCCAGTATCTCAAGGGCATGAATTGCACCCAACAATTCCATTCTATTGTTCGTGGTATGAGCCTCGCCACCACATAGCTCGCGTTCTTTCAAAACAGTGTCGCCATCACGCGCAATCATTAATGCACCCCAGCCACCCGGACCCGGATTGCCCGAGCAAGCACCATCGGTATAAATAAAAAGTTTAGGCGCACGGGTGTTGAAAGCAGCAGCTTCAGTATTTGCGCTCATGCGGGCGCTCTTAAAATACGGGGCACTTTGAATTCAATGTTTTCTTGCGCGGTTTCAACGTATTCAACGGTAACGTCATAGCGGTCGCGAAATGCATCTATAACTTCATTAACCAATATTTCGGGCGCAGATGCACCGGCAGCCAGGCCCAGCGCCTTGATGCCTTCAATTGCGCGCCAATCGATATCAACTGCGCGTTGCACAAGTTGAGAATAACTACAGCCGGCAGCCTTTCCGACTTCGACCAGACGTTTGGTGTTCGATGAATTGGGCGCGCCGATAACCAGAATGGCGTCAGATTTTGTGGCGATTTCTTTCACAGCTTCTTGGCGGTTGGTTGTGGCATAGCAGATGTCTTCTTTGTGCGGCCCGACGATTTCGGGAAAGCGTTTTTGCAGCGCGGCAACAATGGCGGCGGTGTCATCAATCGAAAGGGTTGTCTGGGTGATATAAGCCAGCTTTTTTGGATCTTGCACCACAAGTTTGTCCACATCACCAGCCGTTTCAACCAAAATAACTTCGCCTTCGGGCAATTGGCCCATGGTTCCTACCGTTTCGGGATGCCCTGCATGGCCAATCATAATCATTTGCAAACCCTGCGCAGAGTGGCGTTTGGCCTCGAAATGCACTTTGCTTACCAGCGGGCAAGTCGCATCGACATAGGTCATTTGGCGGGCCTGGGCCGCAGCGGGAACAGATTTAGCAACTCCGTGGGCCGAAAATATGACTGGGCGATCATCAGGACAATCGCTTAATTCCTCGACAAAAATGGCGCCTTTTTCGCGCAGTTCGTCAACCACATATTTATTATGCACAATTTCGTGGCGCACATAAACCGGCGCACCCCATTTGTCCAAAGCCATTTCGACAACTTTGATCGCGCGCACAACACCTGCGCAAAAACCGCGCGGAGCGGCGAGATATAACATTAACGGTGGTTTGGTCATAACGGCCCTGTTCAGTTAGCCTATAAATAGGACCGGTTAGCGGGCACGTCCAGCCCTTGGATTGAAAAAGCCAGAGAATTGAAAAAGCCGGAGCAAAATTTTACCCCGGCTTTATTATTAACCTTCTGCGTTGGCGCTTACAGGTTCGGGCACCGGATCGCGTGGCGGGCGGCCGATTACATCGCGCAAATCATCCAGTTCAATGAAATTATCAACCTGACGGCGCAAATCATCCGAAATCATCGGTGGTTGCGAACGCATCGTGGAAACAACAGAAACCCGCACACCTTGGCGCTGCAGGCTTTCAACCAAGGGCCGGAAATCGCCATCGCCTGAAAAGATCACCATATGGTCAACATGCGGAGCCAGCTCCAGCGCGTTAACCGCCAGTTCGATATCCATATTTCCTTTTACCTTACGCCGGCCCATCGAATCGGTGTATTCTTTGGCCGGTTTGGTCACCATGGAATAGCCGTTATAATGCAGCCAATCGACCAAGGGGCGAATAGGGGAATAATCATCATTTTCCAGCAAGGCGGTATAATAAAACGCCCGCATCAGTTTTCCGCGCCGCATAAATTCGTTGCGCATCAGTTTATAGTCGATATCGAACCCAAGCGATTTGGCCGCTGCATACAGGTTTGCGCCATCAATGAACAGCGCAAGCCGCTCGTCTTTGTAGAACATTAAATTTTCCTTCCAATAGGTGGTTTTGGCTGAAATCTTCGTGAGTGAGTGGCGGCTTTACTAAAAATATGCAAAACTGATTATTAGAATAATATCTAGGGATTATTATGAATGTTACAAGCCTATCTGAAGAAATCTAAACCTAAGCTGGCAATTATTGG
>CAYYXZ010000033.1:0-2736 GCA_964475715.1 uncultured Marinosulfonomonas sp.
ACGCTACCGTCAAGAAGGTGGCAAAGGCGAAGCCCGAAAAGGACGCCAAAAGCGAGAAATGAGATACCGGCCTGTCAGGCTGGATATTCTTCTTCCAAACGCGGGTTTGTCAAGTATGCAATCGCCTAAGATTAGGTTAGGATCTGCTGACGTTTTCGCCGCGCCCCGAAACCACTGTGGCGTGGTCAACGTCAACAGGCCCTAAATTATTGGTGCCGCCAGCGCGGATCCCGTCGGGTTGTTTTCACTGCATTGCTTGATACATCCGGTATGCTATAATCGCGCCCCTGATGCCGTCTTCGGTTCTATAAATCGGGGTGGGGCCAAATTTGTTAATCCCGACCTGATAAGTGACCGAGACATTATCGGTGCTGTCAACTTCTTCAAATAACACAATTACCTGAACGCCATGCCTTTTAAATGCCGTTCGTATTGCGTCCTCCAGATCGTACTGACTGAAGTTTTTCTCCCGCCCTGTGGTCCAGCGTATTTTGGCATAAATGCTATTGGCAACAATCTTGCCCTGATGAATTGCTATATCATTTTTGCTGCGGTCAAGCGGGCGCAGGGCCGGGTTTTTGGTGATTTGGTAGGCAATCACAGAAATTGCGGCCGGTGCTGCAATAACAAGCACCGTAACTGCAATTATAAGGCTGTTTTTTTTGATACTCATTTCGCCATCACCATAAACGGCAGTGGTTTTTATTTAGTGAACGGGCTTTGGAAATCTCCGGCGATGCGCAAATCGCGTAGCGGGCGCACGATGGCGATAGATTCTTGATAAAGCGGATGCGATTTATAGGCGGCAAGGGCCTGCGCGTCGGCAAATTCCCCATAAACCACCACATCGATTGGCTCTGACAAAGCATCCGTGTGCAGGTTCGGCTCGATTTCCAATTTTAACGCATGCGGGATGCCCTTGAGAATCCGCAATCCTGCCAGAATCACCTCAAGATCGTCCTGATTTTTTGCACTGAAAAATACGATATGGCGGATCATTTTTTTTCGCTCATAAACGGCTTATTGCCGGACCAGTTTTTCGTAATCATCAGCGATTGTGCGCGTCAGGCTGCCGACCTCGAAATTATAATCGCCAATCTGGCCAACCGGCGTTACCTCGGCGGCCGTGCCCGTCAGCCAGCATTGCTCAAAACTTTCCAGCTCATCGGGCATAATGTGGCGCTCATTCACCTTGATTTTTTTGTCTTTCAGAATGCCAATCACGGTTTGGCGTGTCAGCCCGTTTAAAAAACAATCCGGCGTCGGGGTGTGGACCTCGCCATCCTTAACAAAGAAAATATTGGCCCCCGTGGCCTCGGCGACATAGCCGCGGTAATCAAACATCATCGCGTCCGAACACCCCTTGGCTTCGGCGGCGTGTTTGGACATGGTGCAAATCATATAAAGCCCGGCGGCCTTGGCCTGGCAGGGGGTGGTTTCGGGGCCGGGGCGTTTCCATTTGGAAATATCCAGCTTGGCACCCAGCAATTTGGCATCGCCATAATAGGCACCCCATTCCCAGACCGCAATTGCCAGATGCACCGGATTTCGGGCGGCCGCGATCCCCATATCCAGGCCTGCTCCGCGCCATGCAACGGCACGAATATAGGCATCCGTTAGGCCCGAAGCCGCTAGAGCCTGCTGTTTGGCGGCCTCGATTTCATCCACAGTATAAGGGATTTCAAAGTCGATCAATTGGGCCGATTTACGCAAACGGTCGGAATGTTCGCGGCTTTTGAAAATTTTGCCGTTGTAGGCGCGCTCGCCTTCAAAGACCGACGATGCGTAATGCATGGCATGGGTTAAAATATGCACATTGGCCGCGCGCCAAGCGACGATTTTACCGTCCATCCAGATGCTTCCGTCGCGGTCATTATATGCGCCAGCCATGTTAGGATCCTTTTAAAAAACCGCCATCACAGACATTAAATTTGCAAAAGTTGTGCAAATTAGGGCCGGATGGGTCATAATATTATGCAAATTCTGCCGATTTTTACGAATTGATTCTTGGAAAGTCAACAACACTGACGTAAAATACATAAAACTGTTACACGTATTTTTGGAGTTTCCATGAGATCCGAAGCCGCCTCAAAAGACGCAGACCCGTCCTTTGTTTCAGACGAAGAATTGCGCCGCGGAATCGAAGCAATGTTTTTTGCCTATCGCGGCTTTACGGCCGATCCCGACCGGATTTTACGCAAACACAGCTATGGCCGCGCCCATCATCGGGCGGTGCATTTTATCAACCGCAATCCGGGCACGACGGTGACGAATTTGCTGGATGTTTTGGGGGTGACAAAGCAGTCGCTAAACCGTGTGTTAAGAACTTTGATCGAAAATCAACTGGTTGAAAGCCGCGTCGGTTTGCGCGATAAACGCGAGCGCCATTTGTTTTTAAGCAAAGCCGGATCTGCTCTGGAACGCGAATTATCGGATGCGCAACGCCAACGGATAAGAAACGCGTATCAGCAGGCCGGACCCGATGCGGTGGCCGGATTTCACCGGGTGCTGGACGCCGTGATGGACCCACAAATCCGCCGCCACTTTGCGGCCCTAAAGGATGTAGAAAATGACTGATCTGGCTCAATCTCATCTGTTGGCCCATCTGCTAATTGTCGATGATGACGAGCGCATTCGCGGGCTGTTGCAGAAATTTCTGATCCGGCACGGGTTTTGGGTGACGGCCGCGCGTGATGCCCAGCACGCCGAACGGATTTTGGCGGGGCTAGAGTTTGA
>CAYYXZ010000033.1:2836-11712 GCA_964475715.1 uncultured Marinosulfonomonas sp.
GGGCTGGTTTCGCTGGATGGCGACACGCACATGTCGGCTGGAACCTTGCAGGCGGCGATGCGCGCTGTCGGGGCAAATATCCGCGCCGTTGATGCGGTGATGGGGGGCGAGGTTTCGAATGCTTTTTGTGGCGTTCGCCCGCCGGGCCATCATGCCGAGCGTGAAAAACCGATGGGCTTTTGTTTGTTTGGCAACGTGGCAATCGCGGCGCTGCATGCGTTGCAAAACTGTGGGGCAAACCGGGTGGCGATCGTGGATTTTGATGTGCATCACGGCAATGGCACGCAGGATTTGCTTTGGAATGAAAGCAGGGTTTTGTTTGCCTCATCGCATCAAATGCCGCTTTACCCCGGAACGGGCGCGGCCAGCCAAACCGGGACCTGTGGCAATATCCTGAATTATCCGCTGCCCGAGGGTTGCAGCACCAACACCCTGAAGGCCGCCTATGACGGCACGATTTTTCCGGCGATTGATGCGTTCAAACCCGATTTGATTCTGGTCTCGGCCGGTTTTGACGCCCACCGCGATGATCCGCTGGCCGGTTTGAACTGGGGGTTGGATGATTTTGAATGGCTCACCCACCGGATTTGCGATTTGGCCGATTTGCATTGTCAGGGGCGCATTGTCTCGACTTTGGAGGGCGGATATGATTTGGACGCACTGGCCGCATCGGTTGCGGTGCATGTTTTGGTTTTGATGGAGCGGGGCGCATGAGCGACAAAGACGTGAACAAAATGAGCTTTGAAGAAGCGATGGGCGGGTTGGAAAACATCGTTGGCCAACTGGAGCGCGGCGATGTGCCGCTGGAGCAATCCATCATGCTTTATGAGCGCGGCGCGGCGTTGAAAAAGCGCTGCGAGGCCAAGCTGAAAGAGGCCGAAGAAAAAGTGGCGGCGATTACGCTGGGCGAGGGCGGCGAGGCTGTCGGGACCAAGCCGGTTGAAGGTCTCTGAATGTTTCAAGCCGCGCTAAAGGATACGGCGGTCAGGGTTAACGCCTGTTTTGATCAGGTTTTATCGCCGCTGCCCGATTTGGCGCTGACGGATGCGATGCGTTATGCCACCTCTGGCGGCAAGCGTTTGCGTGGCTTTCTGGTGCTGGAATCGGCGCGTTTGCACGGGGTGCCTCAGGACGGGGCTGTTTTTGCGGCCGCCGCTGTCGAAGCCCTGCACGCCTATTCTTTGGTGCATGATGATTTGCCCTGCATGGATGATGACGATCTGCGCCGTGGCCTGCCAACCGTGCATATAAAATGGGATGATGCCACGGCCGTTTTGGCCGGTGATGCCTTGCAAACCTTGGCGTTTGAGTTGCTGTCGCATGATCAGGTTTCGCCTGATCCGGCCATCCGGCTGGCGTTGATTTCGTCATTGGCGCAGGCCTCGGGGGCCGGTGGGATGGTGTTGGGCCAAGCGTTGGATATTGCGGCCGAAACGGCCAGCACACCGCTAAATCTGACGGAAATCACCCACCTGCAAAACCACAAAACCGGCGCGCTGATTTGCTGGTCGGCCGAGGCCGGCGCGCGCATGGCTGGTGCCGATATTACACCGATGCGCGCCTACGCCCGCGCGCTTGGGCTTGCCTTTCAAATTGCCGATGACATTTTAGATATCGAGGGCGACGCGGCCCTTGCCGGCAAGCGTTTGGGCAAGGATGCCGATGCGGGCAAGGCCACATTTGTTTCGCTGCTGGGGCTGGATGGTGCCAAGGCGCGTGCGGCCGAATTGGTCGATCAGGCCCAGACAGCCCTTGCACCTTTTGGCGCAAAGGCCGATAATCTACGACAGGCCGCAAGTTTTGTGATTGCGCGCAATATGTAAAAAACCGGAATTAAAATGACCGATAGACCAAATACCCCCTTATTGGACCGCGTGACGGTTCCGGCCGATATGAAATCACTGTCTGATCGCCAGCTGATGCAGTTGGCCGATGAGCTGCGCCGCGAGGTGATCTCGGCGGTGTCGGTAACCGGCGGGCATTTGGGTGCGGGCTTGGGTGTGGTCGAGCTGACGGTGGCGCTGCATTCGGTGTTTGACGCGCCGCGCGACCGGCTGATTTGGGATGTCGCACATCAATCTTATCCGCATAAAATTTTGACGGGGCGGCGCGCACGCATCCGCACGTTGCGTCAGCAAAACGGTCTTAGCGGTTTCACCAAACGCAGCGAAAGCGTCTATGATCCGTTTGGTGCGGGTCACAGTTCAACCTCGATTTCGGCCGCGCTGGGCTTTGCTGTGGCGCGCGATCTGGGTGGCTCGCCAGAACATGGAATTGGCGATGCGGTCGCGGTGATCGGTGATGGGGCGATGTCGGCGGGCATGGCATTCGAGGCGATGAACAACGCCGGACATTTGAAAAAACGTCTGTTTGTAATTTTAAACGACAATGACATGTCAATTTCCACACCGGTTGGCGCGATGTCGGCCTATCTTTCACGTCTTTACGCCGGCGAGCCGTTTCAGGAATTGAAATCCGCCGCCAAGGGGGCCGTTAGCCTGCTGCCGTTTCCATTTCAGGAGGGCGCAAAACGGGCCAAGGAAATGCTAAAGGGCTTGGCCGTTGGCGGATCATTATTCGAGGAATTGGGCTTTTCCTATGTCGGGCCGATTGACGGGCATGATCTGGATCAGTTGCTGCCGGTGTTGCGCACTGTTAAAGAACGCGCCACGGGGCCGATGCTGATCCATGTGATCACCAAAAAAGGCAAAGGTTACGCACCGGCCGAAAACGCCCGCGACAGGGGCCATGCCACGGCGCCATTTGATGTGTTGAGCGGTGAGCAGAAAAAGACACCCAGCAACGCGCCAAACTACACCAAGGTGTTTGGCGATGCGCTGCTGCAAGAGGCTGCGGCGGACGATAAAATTTGTGCCATCACGGCCGCGATGCCCGACGGCACCGGCCTGAATTTATTCGCCGAGCGCTACCCCAGCCGTCTGTTTGACGTAGGCATTGCCGAGCAGCACGCTGTTACCTTTTCGGCCGCTTTGGCTGCGGGCGGGATGAAGCCGTTTTGCGCGCTTTATTCCACCTTTTTGCAGCGCGGTTATGACCAGATTGTGCATGATGTTGCGGTGCAGCGATTGCCTGTGCGTTTTGCCATTGACCGGGCCGGATTGGTCGGGGCCGACGGGCCAACCCATGCGGGCTGTTTTGACATTGCATTTTTGGCGAACTTGCCGGATTTCGTGGTGATGGCCGCCGCTGACGAGGCCGAGCTGATGCATATGGTGGCAACGGCCGCCGCGATTAATGACCGCCCCAGCGCCTTTAGATATCCGCGCGGCGAAGGCCAAGGAGTCGAGCTGCCCGAACGCGGTGTGGCGCTGGAAATCGGCAAAGGGCGCATTATCAATGAGGGCAGTAAAGTTGCAATCCTGTCCTTTGGCACCCGTCTGGGAGAGGTTTGCAAAGCCGCCGAAAGTCTGGCCGCCAAGGGCATCACGCCCACCATTGCCGATGCGCGTTTTGCCAAGCCGCTGGACCGTGATCTGATCCTTGATCTGGCCGCAAACCACGAGGCCTTGATCACGATTGAAGAGGGTGCAATCGGCGGATTCGGCAGCCATGTGGCGCAATTATTGGCCGATGAAGGGGTGTTTGATACAGGGCTGAAATTTCGCTCGATGGTGTTTCCCGACAGCTTCATCGACCACGCCAGCCCGGCGGCAATGTATGCAGCCGCCGCGATGAACGCGCCAGACATCGAGGCAAAAGTTCTGGAAGCTTTGGGGGTCGCGAATTTGTCAAGCCGGCGGGCCTGACGTTTTAATGTGCCAATATTGCATCAATCCGCCCGAAAAAACGCACTAAACATGTGTTTTTTAACTGTAAATATAGACCTTTACGCAGGGGCTATTTAACCGAGGCCATAATAATTAACCGAGGCCATAATAAAATAAAAAAACTAGGAGCAGTTATGAAAAATATTACACTTGCAGCCGTCTTTGCCATGGTCGCGTTGCCTGCATTTTCCGGAAATTTGAGCGATCCGGTTGTTGAACCAATGGTTTCAATCGAGACGATAGAAGCAGAAACAGTTACATGGGATCACGGTCTTTTGGTGCCACTGTTCGCGTTGTTGTTTGCCGCTGTGGCTGTCTCAAAATAATTTTCCAGAGCGGTCGATTTTGAGAATTCGGGTCTTGTGGGCTTGAACGTGTTGCGCGTTCAGGCCTGTTGGCGTGTTTGTTCGGTTTCAAGTATGGCTTTCAGGGCGCTTGCTGCATGGATGACCGCTCAAGTGCTAACCAACACTTTTGTCATGATTACGGATACGCTTATGGCGCGTAAAATTAATGCCGGCCGTCGCCACAAGTTTGCAAAGAAGCAATACCGTGTGACGAATTGGGCGGCGTATAATGAGAGCCTATGCAATCGTGGCGATCTGACAATCTGGATCACGGCCGACCCTAAAACACTGTGCCCCTCTCGGCAGATTATTTGCAATCCCTGAAAGGGGGGCAATGTAGGGCTACCGATCGCCGGGAGCTTTGCAGCGGGTTCGTATCGACCTACTGCGCCATCCGGAATTACTTCTCCGTTACCTGCCCGCCGTCGCTCCGCATTAACAATTCGATACCGCAGCTTGGAAGCATTTGACGCTTGGAATGTCGTGGCCAGCGTCGGCTGAGTATCAATACCTCGGCTTTTTCAGGCTAGTCAGTTAACGTGACAACACCTTGAAATGGGCTAGTGTAAAATATAAGGCTGCCGACCCGATAACCGATTGCTGGCTATTTGTTCATAACCGCACTTAAACGCTTTTCAACATTTTCTTTGGTGCCAGCGTAAATTGGCAATCCGCGCCGAATCCAGCCTTTGCCGCCCGGCCCACCGGTCATGCCTTCGCTGACATCGGCCAAGCCGGGAAAACCCTGCATTGTCAGCTGGTTAAACACATAACCGGTGCGATTTCCGGTGCGACAAATCATGGCAATGACTTTGTCAGGGTAGGTCTGGCGTAAATGCACCAGCGAATCAACAAAGGTATCAGAGGTCAAATCCAGCGCGATCGCCCCTTCGGCCAGCCCGGTTTGAAGCCACTCGCGCGGGGTGCGGATATCCACCAGAATGATCTCGCCGGATTTGGCTTTTGCATAGGCATCCTCGGCACTGATTATGTTGCTTTGGGCGGCTGCGGGTTGCGAAAATCCGATGGCTGCAAAAGCGATTGCAGCCGTTAAAAATCCGCGACGGTTAGGTTTTACAAAAAGACTGGTGATTTGTTTGTGCATTTGGTCTACTCCGGTTTGACGTTGTGTTGATTGTAATGTGTAAAAAGACGCATTGCAAAGCCTGAATATGGGCATTAGCACTGACAAATGGTCACATTCATGTGTTTTACGCAGGTGAAAATGACGGGGAAAACGAAGGAGGATTAGGGCTTGAAAATCGGAGCACCAAAAGAAGTTTTTGAAGGCGAAGCACGGGTGGCAATGACACCGGAAAGCGCGCGGCAATTGCAAAAACTGGGGCATGTTTGCCTGATCGAGGCGGGCGCCGGCAAGCTGGCCGGATTTTCGGACAAGTCTTACAAAGACGCCGGAGTCGAAGTGGTTCGCGGGGCCGTGGCCTTGTGGAAGACGGCCGATATTATCACCAAGGTCCGCCCACCAACCCCGACCGAAGCGCGCCGTTTAAATAGCGCCAAGACCTTGATTTCGTTCTTTTTTCCGGGCCAAAGCGCAGAATTGATGAAGCTGGCCAATTCAAAAAAAGCCAATGTTATTGCCATGGATATGGTGCCGCGCATCAGCCGCGCCCAGAAGATGGATGCGCTGTCATCAATGGCCAATATCGCCGGTTACCGCGCGGTAATCGAGGCCGGAAACAACTTTGGCCGCTTCTTTACCGGTCAGGTGACGGCCGCTGGCAAAGTGCCGCCGGCCAAGGTTTTGGTGGTCGGCGCAGGTGTGGCCGGATTGGCCGCGATTGGCACCGCCACGTCATTGGGCGCGATGGTTTATGCCTTTGATGTGCGCCCCGAAGTGGCCGAGCAAATCGAAAGCATGGGGGCCGAATTTGTCTTCCTCGATTTTAAAGAATCACAAACAGACGGGGCCGAAACCGGTGGTTATGCGCCCGTGTCCAGCCCCGAATTTCGTGAAAAGCAGCTGGAAAAATTTCGCGAACTGGCACCGGAAATGGATATCGTCATCACCACGGCCCTGATCCCGGGCCGCCCCGCGCCCAAATTGTGGCTGGAGGATATGGTTGAGCTGATGAAACCCGGCTCGGTTGTGGTGGATTTGGCGGCCGAGCAGGGCGGCAATTGCGATCTGACCGTTGCGGGCGAAAAACTGGTGTCCAAAAACGGTGTGACCATCGTTGGCTACACCGATTTTGCCTCAAAGATGGCGGCGCAAAGCTCGACGCTTTATGCCAATAACATCCGCCACATGCTGGACGATCTGACGCCGGAAAATGACGGCAAGATCAAGCATGATATGGAGGATGACGTGATCCGCGGTGCGACGATTTCGCATAAAGGAAAAATCACTTTTCCGCCGCCACCACCCAAGGTGCAGGCGATTGCGGCGCAGCCCAAAAAAGCCGCGCCAAAAGAGCTGACGGCCAAAGAAAAGCGCGCCGTCGAATCCGAGGCCTTCAAGGCCGCGACCAAATTTCAGGTTGGTTTGCTGGTTGGCGGTGGCCTGTTGATGTTGCTCGTCGGCTATTTTGCGCCGCCCAGTTTTATGCAAAATTTTATCGTCTTTGCGCTGTCGTGTTTTATTGGATTTCAGGTGATCTGGAATGTCAGCCACGCGCTGCACACGCCGCTGATGGCAATCACCAACGCGATTTCGGGGATTGTGATCCTTGGGGCGCTGTTGCAGATCGGCTCCAGCAATTGGCTGGTGGTGATTTTGGCAACGGTTTCGGTGCTGATTGCGACGATCAATATTGTTGGTGGTTTTCTGGTGACGCGCCGGATGCTTGCCATGTTCCAGAAATCTTAAGGGGGGCGGGATCATGAGTTTTGGTATCGTATCGGCGGCCTATATTTCCGCCGCAATTTTATTCATTCTGGCCCTTGGCGGCCTAAACAACCAAGAAAGCGCCAAACGCGCGGTCTGGTATGGCATTGCCGGCATGGCAATTGCGGTGTTCACCACGGTTTTTGGCCCTGGAATGGGCAATTATTTCCTGCTGTTCTTGGCCATCTCGGCCGGTGCTTACGCGGGTTATTATATTGCCGGCAAGGTCGAGATGACCGAAATGCCCCAACTGGTGGCCGCATTGCACAGCTTTGTCGGCTTGGCGGCGGTGTTCATCGGTTTGAACGCCGAGCTTGAGCTGGGCACGGTGCAGGCGCTGATTGCCGCAGGCGGCGATACATCGACGCTGGCAGGGTTTGCCGAGAAGCTGGCCCATAAAACCTCGGTTGAAATTTCGATCCTGAAGGTCGAGGTTTTCCTGGGTATTTTCATCGGTGCGATCACCTTTACGGGTTCGGTGATTGCCTTTGCCAAACTGGCAGGCAAGGTTGACGGGGCCTCTAAAAAGCTGCCCGGCGGTCATTATCTGAATGCGACCGCACTGGTGCTTTGTGCCATTTTGGGTGCGATGTATTTTAACGGTTCCGGTGTCTGGACGCTGTTGCTGGTGGCTATTATTGCCGGTTTTATCGGCTGGCATTTGATCATGGGCATCGGCGGCGCGGATATGCCTGTGGTTGTGTCGATGCTGAACAGCTATTCGGGTTGGGCTGCGGCCGCGATCGGTTTCACGCTGAGTAATAATCTGCTGATTGTTGTCGGTGCGCTGGTTGGCTCAAGCGGTGCGATCCTTTCATACATCATGTGCAAGGCGATGAACCGCCGATTTGTGTCGGTTATTCTGGGCGGGTTTGGCGGGCCTTCGGGGCCACAAATGAAGGTCGAGGGCGAACAGGTTGCAATCGAGGCCGAGGCCGTGGCGGCTGCGCTGGATGAGGCCGATAGCGTGGTGATTGTGCCGGGTTATGGCATGGCGGTGGCGCAGGCCCAGCAGGCGGTTTCCGAGCTGACCAAGCGTCTGCGTGATGCGGGCAAAGAGGTGCGTTTTGCTATTCATCCGGTTGCGGGGCGCCTTCCGGGCCACATGAATGTGCTGCTGGCCGAGGCCCGTGTGCCCTATGATATCGTGTTGGAAATGGATGAAATCAACGCTGATTTGCCCCAAACCGATGTGGTGATTGTGATTGGCTCCAACGATATCGTTAACCCTGCCGCACAGGATGATCCAAACAGCCCGATTGCCGGTATGCCGGTGCTCGAGGTTTGGAACGCCAAGCAGGTGTTTGTTTCCAAACGCGGGCAGGGCACGGGGTATTCCGGCATTGAAAACCCGCTGTTTTACAAGGAAAACACCCGGATGTTTTATGGCGATGCCAAGGATAGTTTGAACAAATTGCTGACGTTGATTGATTAGAAACCTAAACCGCCCCGCATGATATTGCGGGGCGGTTTTTATGTGGCCTCAAGCGGGGAAATTAATTTAAGGATTAACTAATGATGGTTGAATTTTTAAGTGAGAGAAAACTGTCAGATCGTATTAAAGAGGTTTGCGAAGGGGATGATCTAAAAGCTGCGGTGGCCTTTATTGGAGAAGGTTCTGCTGAGGCGCTGTTCAAAAATACTGGAGCTAAAATTATTTGCGATATTAGTATGGCAAGCACTAACCCTAAAGAACTTAAAAAATTAAATGCGCCAAAGAACAAAAATATACGCCACATAAAGGCTTTACATACAAAAGTTTACTTATCTAAAAAAGGCGTTGTGGTTTGTTCAGCAAATGCTTCTGAGAATGGTGTGGGGTTTGTAGGTGAGGCAAACAGAGGTGGTCCTACTATTTCGACCAGTTAGCAGCCAGATTAAGATGGATCATTG
>CAYYXZ010000034.1:0-6143 GCA_964475715.1 uncultured Marinosulfonomonas sp.
GAATCAGAACTACAGAAACTTACCCCCCTGTCCGAGGGTGGGTATTTCATTGGCCTGCATATTCGTTATGCGGCCCCCCTGATGCAGTTTTCAACCTATAATCAGGCTTGGCTGGATCATTATACTGAAAAGGCATTTGCATTACGCGACCCAACGATTGCCTGGGGCTTTAGCACCGAAGGCGCCTGCCGCTGGAGCGAGTTTACAATCCCTGATCCATTCGGCTTGTTTGAGGAAGCGAACAAGTTTGATCTGAAATATGGGTTATCTGTTTCTTGTGGTCCCATCAGCTCGCGCACGATTGCAAGCTTTGCGCGCTCTGATCGTGAATTTACTAATAGCGAGATTGAACAAATCCTGCTTATCATTCGACGGCTCCATGATAAAACCGAGCCGCCGGAGAGTCTGACAAAGGCTCAAATCGAAGCTCTACGTTTGATTGCGGCGGGGGATCGTCATGCGGCGGCGGCAGCTAAACTTAATATATCTGAAAGCGCACTAAAAGCACGCCTGGCTTCGGCCCGGCGCAGGTTGCTTGCTCGCACCACTGCCGAGGCTTTGCAACGCGCCAAGGATTACAGGCTGCTCTAAACCAAATGTCAAAACTTCGCTGCTATCAGGTTTGAGTTTTTTAAACCAAACTGGAGGCTGCCATGCAAACTACGACACTATCTTTCGAAAATATGCACAACCATGGGGAGTTGTTCGCAAATCTTTTTCGGGCGCGAAAGCAATCTTTTATCGTGCAGAAAAACTGGGATCTGCCCGAAGCGCTGGATATGGAGTATGATCAATACGACACTCCTGCCAGCCGCTGGATTGCGATCCATAATCTTGGCGAAATTTACGCCGGTATTCGTTTAACGCCGACCACGACGTATTGCGGGATTTACAGCTATATGATTCGCGATGCCCAGCGTGGTTTGCTGGATACAATTCCGCAAAATTTGCTGTATGACGAAGCACCGGTCAGCGAAAACACTTGGGAAAGCACCCGGGTCTTCGTGTCGCACACCACGCCCCAGCGTATCCGGCGCCGCGTGCATGCCTATATGGTTGGCGCGATGTTGAAATCGGCGCGCGAGCTGGGTGCAACGCGTCTGATTGCCCTAACGGCTGCCAATTGGCCGCGCTGGTTTGGCCGTTGCGGGCTGGATGCCGAAGCCGCTGGCCCGATCATGTTTATTGATGACGGTGATTATCAATGCGTGTCGATCAATCTGGCAAGCAAATTCCATTAGGGCCGTATCTCTAACGCTGTGCCATTTTGCTTTTATAATTTGGCGCGGGCGCTTAGGTTCGTTTCATGGCTGATTTGTTTGACACCACCACTATATCCGAAACAGAGGGCGCGCCGCGTCCGCTGGCCGACAGGTTGCGTCCAAAAACATTGGCTCAGGTGATTGGTCAGGAACAGGTTATTGGCAAACAGGCCCCGCTGGGGATGATGCTGGCGGCCGGCTCTCTTTCGTCGCTTGTTTTTTGGGGGCCGCCGGGCACAGGAAAAACCACGATCGCGCGCCTGTTGGCCGATGAAACCGATCTGGCGTTTGTTCAGATCAGCGCTATTTTTAGCGGCATTGCGGATCTAAAAAAGGTTTTTGAAGCGGCTAAAATCCGGCGTCAGAACGGCAAAGGCACGCTGTTGTTTGTTGATGAAATCCACCGCTTTAACAAGGCTCAGCAGGATGGGTTTTTACCGTTCATGGAGGATGGCACCATAATTTTGGTCGGGGCCACCACGGAAAATCCGTCGTTCGAGCTGAACGCGGCTGTGTTGTCGCGCGCGCAGGTTCTGGTGCTGAACCGTTTGACGCTGGCCGATCTAGAGCTGTTGGCCCAGCGGGCGGAAAAGCAGCTGGAAAAAGCCTTGCCTTTAACGGGCGAGGCGCGCGAGGCGTTGTTGGAAATGGCCGATGGTGACGGGCGGGCGTTGCTGAATTTGATCGAGCAGGTTGTGGCCTGGAAAGACAGTAAAAATCTGGACACCAAAGCATTAAGCAGCCGTTTGATGCGCCGTGCCGCGATTTATGACAAAAGCGGCGATGAACATTTTAACCTGATTTCCGCGCTGCATAAATCGGTGCGTGGTTCAGACCCTGATGCCGCACTTTATTGGCTGGCCCGGATGCTGACCGGTGGGGAGGATCCGCGTTATTTGGCCCGTCGCATCACCCGGATGGCGGTTGAGGATATTGGGCTGGCAGATCCGCAGGCGCATGGTGTTTGCTTGCAGGCATGGGAAACTTATGAGCGTTTGGGCAGCCCCGAGGGTGAATTGGCTTTGGCCCAAGCCGTGACTTATCTGGCGTTGGCACCGAAATCCAATGCGGCTTATGTGGCGTTTAAGGCGGCGATGAAAGCGGCCAAGAAAACCGGATCGGAGCCGCCGCCAAAACATATTTTAAATGCGCCAACCGCGCTGATGAAAGATCAGGGTTATGGTGCGGATTACGCCTATGACCATGATGCCGAGGCCGGGTTTTCGGGGAAAAATTATTTCCCCGACGCAATGCGGCACGGGGTTTATTATCAGCCCGTCGCGCGTGGTTTTGAGCGGGAATTGAAAAAACGGCTGGATTATTTTGTAAAATTGCGCGCCAAGCGGCAGAGCGGTTGACAAAGCTGCGCAGGTATAAAAGAGAGGCGCATGATATCGACCGTTTTACAAGTTGCAATTGGCGGCGCGCTTGGCGCTGTTGGCCGTTATTTGACGGGGCTTGCGGCTGTGCGGTTTTTGGGCGCGGGTTATCCGTGGGGCACGTTGACGGTGAATGTTGTCGGCTCGTTTGCGATCGGGGTTTTGTTTGTCGTGCTGATGACCAAAGACGCCAGCCGTTTAAGCCCGTTTTTGTTAACCGGGGTTTTGGGTGGTTTCACGACGTTTTCGGCCTTTTCGCTGGATGCTTTGAAACTGTTTGAAAAAGGGCAGCCGGGTTTGGCGGCCGGATATATTTTGGCCAGCGTTGTCTTTTCATTGCTGGCGGTTTTTTTGGGTGCGATAGTTGCACGGGGAATATGGGCATGAGTGGCGTTCAGAAAATTGAAGTTTTGACAGGTGATGGCGATCAACGGCTGGACCGCTGGTTTCGCCGGAACTTTCCGCATATTGCGCAGGGGCGGATTGAAAAAATGTGCCGCAAGGGCGATATCCGGGTCGATGGCGGCCGGGTGAAGGCATCGTCGCGCGTGCAAGAGGGCCAGATTGTGCGCATTCCGCCGCTGCCCGATCCGCATGAAATTACCGCGCGGGCCAAAACCTATGACATGATCAGCAATGCCGATGTCAAGATGATGCAGAATGCGGTTTTGTATCGCGATGAGCATATTATCGCCATTAATAAACCGGCCGGCTTGCCGACCCAAGGTGGCAGCAAACAGACCCGCCATGTTGATATGCTGGCCGATGCTTTGCGTTTTGGTTACGATCAAAAACCCCGGCTGGTGCATCGACTCGATAAGGATACTTCGGGTATTTTGCTGCTGGCGCGCACCCGTCAGGTGGCCTCGGCGCTGACAAAATCGTTCCGTGCCCGTGAAACCCGCAAGATTTATTGGGCCGCTGTTGGCGGCTGCCCCACGCCAAAGATCGGCACGATCCGGTATGGCTTGCTTCAGGCCGCGGGTCACGGGCCGCACGGTGCTGGTGAAAAGATGGTTTGTATTCACCCCGACGAGGTAGCTAACACCGAGGGTGCCAAGCGTTCTACCACCGATTATATGGTGGTTTCTGCCGCCGCCAAGCGTTGCGCGTGGCTGGTTTTGGTGCCGATAACCGGGCGCAAACACCAGCTGCGGGTGCATATGGCAAAATTGGGCCATCCGATTATTGGCGATGGTAAATATGGTGGCTCGGGTCAGGAAAACCATGGCGATGGTTGGGGCGCGCAGTTGGGGGGCGATATCAGCAAAAAGATGCATTTGCACGCCCGTTGCATCAGCCTGCCGCATCCTGTTACCGGCAAGGTGCTTAAAATTATCGCGCCGATGCCCGAGCATATGCAGCGCACTTGGGATACATTTGCCTGGGATTCGCGCGATGTGGCGGATGATCCGTTTGAAGAATATATGTAAGCGCCGGATACGCAAAATTTAAGGATAAACCATGGCGGAATGGACGGCAAAACGGTTCTGGGAAAATGCGCAGGTCACCGAAGTTGGGGCGGGCTTTTCTGTGTTGTTGGATGGGCGTAAACTGCGCACTCCGGTAAAATCCGAGCTGATTGTGCCCGCGCGTGAAATGGCCGAAGAAATCGCCAAGGAATGGCAGGCGCAGGGTGAAAAAGTTGATCCGTTGTCAATGCCATTTACCCGATCTGCCAATGCCGCAATCGACAAGGTTGCGCCGATGCACGCCGAGGTGAGCCAATTGGTGGCGGAATATGGCGGCACGGATCTGATTTGTTATCGCGCCGCATCGCCCAAGGAATTGGTCGCATTACAGAACGCTGCGTGGGGCCCGTTGCTGGAGTGGGCCGCAAATGATTTGTCAGCGCCGCTTAAAATTGGCGAGGGGATCGTGCATATTCAGCAAGATGGGGCCGTGCTGAAATCACTGGCCAAACGGGTTGAGACCATGAGCGCATTTCAGCTGGCGGCGTTTCATGATCTGGTCGGCATGTCGGGATCCTTGATTATTGGATTTGGAGTTGTTCATGCGTTTCTGCCCGTGGCCCAATTGTGGCAGTGTTCAAGAATCGATGAAGACTGGCAAATTACCCAATGGGGCGAAGATGATGAGGCAACAGCAACCGCAGATTCTAAAAAAACGGCTTTTTTGCATGCGGCCAGATTCTATAATATCGCTAAATAATCGTTAATATACCTGATATTGGGTATTGCGTTTTTATTTCATGCTATAATTTGGGTCCGATACGAGGTTAATTCCAAAAGACCCTTGACCTATTCTTAAAATGCAGCCCAAAATGCGACCCTAGAGGGGAAACATTCCCTCATATCGCCCCCGGCCCATCACGGACCGGTTAAACTGCCCTAAAAAGGGCAGCCTATCAGGAAGAGGTAAAAATGAAAAAAACTGTATTTCTAAGTGCTTTGGCTATTGCCAGTGTGACCGCTGGTGTTGCTGCTGCAAGCACTCTTGACGATGTTAAAGCGCGTGGCCAATTGAACTGTGGTGTGTCCGAAGGTCTGGTTGGCTTTGCGTCACCTGATGCCAACGGCAAATGGGAAGGCTATGATGTTGCGATCTGTCGTGCCGTTGCTGCTGCTGTTCTTGGCGACAATGATGCGATCGAATTTGTTCCACTCAGCTCAAAAACCCGCTTCACGGCGCTGAATTCCGGCGAAGTTGATCTGCTGGCACGTAACACCACATGGACATTCTCGCGTGATGTTGACCTGAAAATGGAATTCGTCGGGATTAACTTCTATGATGGTCAAGGCTTCATGGCGCCAAAATCCTTGGGTGTTACTTCGGTGAAAGATCTGGACGGTGCAACGATTTGTATTCAGACCGGCACAACAACCGAGCTAAATCTGGCTGATTATTTCCGCGAGCATAACATGACTTATGAGCCGGTTCCGGTCGCGAATAATGCAGAAGCACAAAAGCAGTATCTGTCCGGTGCTTGCGACGTTCTGACAACAGACACGTCGGCACTTTATGCCACACGCGCCGCATTTGAAAAACCAGATGAGCACATGGTTCTGCCAGAAATCATCTCCAAAGAGCCTCTGGGCCCGTTGGTCCGTCACGGTGATAACGAATGGGCTGACATTGTCCGCTGGACTCTGAACGCGCTGATTTCAGCTGAAGAATTTGGCATCACTTCAGCCAATATCGATGAGCTGGCAAAAGGCACGAAGAACCCTGAAATCAACCGTATTCTGGGCACCGAAGGCACCTTGGGCGAAATGCTCGGTCTTGATGCCCAGTGGGCAAAGCGCGCGATTGCTTCGGGTGGTAACTTTGGCGAGATCTTTGAGAACAACATTGGTGTGAAAACACCAATCGGGATTGCTCGCGGTCTGAACGCTTTGTGGGTAGATGGTGGTCTGGTTTACTCACCGCCTTTCCGCTAGGATACCAAAAGACTTGGGCGCAGGATAATCCCTGCGCCCTTTTCGCATTTACTTTAAAAACATAATTTATCTGAGCCGGGGCCGCGGAAATACTGCGAAAA
>CAYYXZ010000034.1:6243-11655 GCA_964475715.1 uncultured Marinosulfonomonas sp.
ACTGCGCGCCACCAATAACAGGCCAGCGAATACGGGGATGTATCTATGACGACCATGACCGACCCTTCCAAGGGATCGTTTCGCCTATCTATGTTGCTATATGATACGCGTTATCGTTCGATCACCATCCAGGCCATTGCGATGATCGGGTTCATGTTGGGCGCTGCCTGGCTGATCAACAACGTCCGGGTTAATCTTGCGCTGGCTGGCATTCCGTTTCAGTTTGGCTTTCTGTGGGAAACCGCCGATTACGATATTAACCAGAGATTGCTGGCATATACTTCGCAATCCACCCATTTCCGGGCCGCGGTTATCGGCCTGTTGAATACGCTGCTGGTGGCGGTGCTGGGTTGTGTGCTTGCGACATTCCTAGGTGTTTTCTTTGGTATTCTGCGCCTTTCCAAAAACTGGATCGTGTCGCGGCTTGCAACGGTTTATGTTGAGTTTTTCAGGAATATACCGCTTTTGCTGTGTATTTCATTGGCTGTTGTCGCAATATCGCATACCTTGCCAACGCCCTCAGAATTCAGAGGCGAAAATGCAGCCGCCTCGATGATTTTATCTGACAGTGTCGCAATCACAAACCGCGGTATTTATATCCCAGAGCCGTTGTTTTCACGCGGTCTGGGCGATATGCCGGTATTCTGGAATTCGTTTGAAATCAGCCTTGATCTGATGGCAATTATGAGCGTTCTGATTGCGGGCATAATGATCAACAAATTGGTTGCGCGGCGTGCGGGTCAGATACAGAACGCAACAGGGGTGCGCCCGGCTACATGGCATTTGCGCCTTGCTATTGTTGTCATCCCTACATTTACTGTGCTGTGGATATTGGGTTTTTACCTTGGATATCCCGAGCTCAAAGGCTTTAATTTCACAGGCGGCACACATTTGCGCAGCTCGCTGATTGCGCTGTGGCTTGCCCTTTCGCTTTATACAGGTGCTTTTATCGCCGAGATCGTGCGTGCCGGAATTATGGCCATTTCCAAAGGCCAAACCGAAGCCGCCGAGGCACTGGGCGTGCGTCCCAAAAAGATTATGAGCCTGGTGATTTTACCGCAAGCCCTGCGGGTTATCATTCCGCCGTTGATCTCGCAGTATTTGAACCTGACGAAAAACTCGTCTTTGGCGGTTGTCGCCGGTTATATGGACATCACCCAGACGCTGGGCGGTGTGACCATGAACCAGACGGGCCGCGAAATGGAATCAATTTTGCTGCTGATGGCGGTGTATCTGACGATCTCGCTGCTGATTTCCTCGGTGATGAATTTTTACAACGAACGCACAAAACTGAAGGAACGCTGATATGACTGATACGAGCAATCAAGCCTATGTGCGTACAGAAATGCTGGACGAGCAAACGCCGCCCACGTCCGATATCGGCATTATTGGCTGGATGAAGCATAACCTGTTTTCAACGCCGTTAAATGCAATCCTGACAATTCTTTCGATTGCCACAATCTACTTTGTGCTGGAGGCGTTGTTGCCTTGGGTGTTTGGCGGGGTTTGGCATGCGACATCGTTGGATGAATGCCGCTTGGTGATCGGTGAATCACTGGGTGCTGGCGAAATCGGAAGCGGGGCCTGTTGGGCTGTTGTGCACGAACGGTTTTGGCATTTGATGTATGGCTTTTACCCAAGCGATATGTATTGGCGCCCCAATCTGGCGCTGGTGTTGTTGTTCACGGCGATTGCGCCTGTTTTGTTTAACGGCCTGCCCAAATCAATGTATATTATTTCGGCCTCTGCCTTGTTCATCTGCCCGTGGCTGCTTTGGGGTGGTCCGGTCTGGACACCTATTGTTGCCGCACTTGGCTTTGGTGTTGGCTATCTGGTGCATAAAATTGCCAGCCCGATGCTCGGGCAGTTAGGTGGCTTGATTGCCGCTGTTCTTGGCGCGCTGGTTTGGTGGCTGTTTTTGGCTGGCATGGTTAGTCAGGGGTTAACCCACGCGATTGGCAGCAGCCGGATGGAGGGCGAAACAGTTCGGCTTGAAACCGCAATTCCCCAACAAACGGCTGAAGTTGAAAGGTTAACGGCAATTATTGAACCGATTCAGCAGCGGCTGAATGATATTCAGGGAAAAATTGATGCGGTGGTTAACGCCGGTATTAGCCCTGAAAACCCGGTGTCAGGATTGATCCGTGAAAAAACGGCTATCCAAATGGCAGTTAATGCCGCAACTGCGAAGCACAGCAAGGCCGAAGCCTTGCGCAGGCATCTGGTTAGACGCTCTGCCGGCATTCAGGCGCTTGCGGGTAATGAGGCAAGACTGCAAGAACTGGACATCCAAGTAAAAGCAGCCCGTGCTGCTTTGCCAGATACGGTGGACGGCTTTAGCAGCATGAACGAGATAACCGAGGAACTGGAAGATTCACTTCCAGCCGAAGATATCAGACAGCTTGCAGCGGCCTTGCGGCTTGAAAGTAACCGCACCAATACAAACATCATTATCAACCGCGTTTATAGCGATGTCGGATTGTTCGGCCTAGAGCCGGTTTCCAGCCGTGAATTTGGCGGCTTTTTGCTGGCGATTTTGCTGGGGGTTACCGGTATTGTGCTGTCTTTTCCATTGGGAATTGTTCTGGCGCTGGGACGGCTTTCCAACCTGATGATCGTGAAAACACTCTGCGTTGGCTTCATCGAATTCATTCGCGGGGTGCCGCTGATTACCCTGTTGTTTGTGGCGTCGGTTTTGCTGAATTACTTCCTGCCCAAAGGAACGCAATTTGACATTATCCTGCGTGTTATGATCATGATCACCCTCTTTTCGGCCGCCTACATGGCCGAGGTGATTCGTGGTGGTCTGGCTGCTTTGCCAAAAGGCCAATACGAGGCGGCCGATGCGCTGGGTCTGGATTACTGGCAGGCCCAACGCCTGATTATCATGCCACAGGCCCTGAAAATTTCGATCCCCGGAATTGTTTCCACCTTTATCGGCGTGTTCAAAGATACCACGCTGGTGTCGATCATCGCGCTGTCTGATCCGATTGGTTGGGTGAAACTGATTCAGGCTAAAACCGAATGGAACGGCATCGTCTGGGAACTTTACGCCTTTGTGGCGCTGGTGTTCTTCTTGTTCTGTTACGGGATGTCGCGCTATTCCATGTATCTGGAGCGAAAGCTTCAGACCAATCATTAATTTTAAAAGGAGTGACGTAAATGTCTGAATCCTCAAAGATATCGCAAATGTCCGTATCGGACGAAATCGCGATCGAGATAACAAATATGAACAAGTGGTATGGTTCATTCCACGTGCTCAAAGACATCAATATCACGGTAAACCGTGGCGAACGCATCGTGGTTTGCGGGCCGTCCGGGTCGGGTAAATCCACCCTGATCCGCTGCATCAACCGGCTGGAAGAACACCAGAAGGGCACGATTATTGTTGATGGCACCGAGCTTTCTTCGGATCTGAAAAATATCGACAAAATCCGCTCCGAGGTTGGTATGTGTTTTCAGCATTTCAATCTGTTTCCGCATCTTTCGGTTCTGGAAAATCTGACATTGGCACCGATCTGGGTGCGCAAAACGCCCAAAAAAGAGGCCGTAGAAACGGCGATGCATTTCCTGGAAAAAGTAAAAATCCCCGAGCAGGCTGCCAAATACCCCGGTCAGCTATCGGGTGGCCAGCAGCAGCGTGTGGCGATTGCGCGCTCGTTGTGCATGAAGCCGCGCATCATGCTGTTTGATGAGCCGACTTCAGCACTTGACCCTGAAATGATCGCCGAGGTTCTGGACACCATGATCGAGCTTGCCGAAGAAGGCATGACCATGATCTGCGTGACCCACGAAATGGGCTTTGCGCGCAAGGTGGCCAATCGGGTGATCTTTATGGATATGGGCCAGATTGTCGAGCAGAACGAGCCGGAAGAATTCTTTGGCAATCCGCAATCCGAGCGCACGAAACTGTTCTTGAGCCAGATTCTGGGCCATTAAAAACAACTGAAATTAAGAAAAAAGCCCTGCGAAAATGCGGGGCTTTTTTGCGTTCGGGTGCTGCTAAGACATCAAATCCCGCGGCACCACAAAGGCCACAACCTTGCCTGATTGCATGGTGATGTCGGCCCAGCTTTCGGCCTCAAAATCAATAATGGTGGTCGCCGCGCATGGGTATTTGTCAAATTTTGCATGAATGGGGGCATGACGCACCAAGGCTTGCGCCAATATCGCGGTCCCCGGATTGTGGCCCAGCAGCATGACTTTATCTTTTCGACAGCCCTTTAAAATTGTCAGCATTCGTTCTGGGGACGCAAGATAAAGTGCCGAGGTAAATTGCACTTCCACAGATCCGCTGCAAGTGCCGGCGATTCCGGCCCAGGTTTCGGTGGTGCGCCGCGAAGTCGAGGCGTAAACGGTTTCGGGGCAATAATTATGCTCGGACATCCAGCCGCCGATGGCCTTGGCAGACGCATAGCCGCGGGCATTTAAGGCGCGGTCGTGGTCTTTTACAGTCAGGTCATCCCAGCTGGATTTGGCGTGGCGGGTCAGGATCAAACGTAAGGTCATCAGAATTAAATACAGCCATGTGATGCAGGTTATTTAGGTAGCTTGCCACAATCATACCCTTCAGGGCAAGCATCTCGCGCTAAACAAGCTGTTTCCATTTTGCGCCGGAAATTGGCCCTGAACCTCTATATCATGTCAGGCGGGATTGCGGCGCTTGGGGCGGATCAATGTGCCCGCGCCATGATCGGTGTATAATTCCAGCAAACAGGCATTGGGCGCGCGACCATCCAGAATAACCACCCCGCGCACACCGTTTTTAATTGCATCGCGCGCGGTTTGGGCTTTGGGGATCATGCCGCCTGCAATTGTGCCATCATTAATCAGATTTTTTATATCCCCAGGAACCAGATCGGTGATCACGTCGCCTGATTTATCCTTGATGCCTGCAACATCGGTTAACAGCAATAAACGATCCGCATTCAGGGCCGCCGCAATTGCGCCAGCGGCTGTATCGCCATTAATGTTAAAGGTCCCACCCTCGGGTCCACTGCCAATCGGGGCAATAACCGGAATGGTATCGGCATCAAAAAGCGTGTGAAGAATGCTGGTGTCTATCCGGGTTGGCGTGCCAACCAAGCCCAGTTTTTGGTTGGTTTGCTTGCACATCATCAGGTTTGAATCCTTACCTGACAGCCCAACAGCCCTGCCGCCCTGTGTGTTGATCGCCTGCACAATGCGCTTATTCACACGCCCCGACAGCACCATTTCCACCACCTCAAGCGTGGCTGCATCGGTAACGCGCTTGCCGTCGATAAAATCGGATTTCACCCCCAGCTTGTCCAGCATCCGGTTAATCATCGGCCCGCCGCCATGCACAATCACAGGGTTCACGCCGACCTCTTGCATCAACACAATATCACGCGCAAAGCAGTTCATCGCGTCATCACTGCTGATCGCGTTCCC
>CAYYXZ010000035.1:0-3211 GCA_964475715.1 uncultured Marinosulfonomonas sp.
TGCAACTGGCCCAGATTGTCGAGCCGATCGGCTGGCCGTTAGAGCAGCTTTACGATCTGTTTCCGCGTCTAAAAGAGCGGCGCAAACAAGAGGGCATAACCCTGTCGGGCGGCGAGCAACAAATGCTATCGATCGCGCGGGCGCTGGCGCGTGATATCAAGGTTTTGCTGCTGGACGAGCCGTTCGAGGGCCTTGCGCCGGTGATTGTGCAGGAAATTGAAAAAACCCTGCGCCTGATCCGTAAGCAGGGCATCACCACCATCATTGTCGAGCAAAATGCGATTGCCGCCTTAAAGCTATCGGACCGCGCCGTAATTCTGGACACCGGCAGGGTAGTTTTTGACGGAACCGCCGACGAAATGCTACAAAGCGAACAATTGCGCGCCGAATATCTGGCGATCTAACTTAAAACAGGGGGCTCGGAAAAATGAGCGCTAAAACCTATCCACCATCGACCGAATTTGCGGCCGGATCCCACGCCGACGCGGCAAAATATAACGCAATGTATCAGGCCTCGATGGCGGATCCCGAAGCCTTTTGGGGCGAGCATGGCAAGCGTCTGGACTGGATCAAACCCTACACAAAGGTCAAAAATACCGACTTCACTTTGGGTCAGGTCAACATCGAATGGTTTGCCGACGGCAGCCTGAATGTGGCCGTAAATTGCATTGACCGCCATCTGGCAACCCGCGGCGAGCAAACCGCGATTATATTCGAGCCGGATGACCCTAAAACACCCGCCCGGCACATCACTTATAATCAGCTCTCCGACAAGGTTAACCGCATGGCCAACGTGCTGCTTAGCCAGGGCGTGATGCGCGGTGAGCGGGTGATTATTTACATGCCGATGATCCCCGAGGCCGCCTATGCCATGCTGGCCTGTGCGCGCATTGGTGCGATCCACTCTGTTGTTTTTGCAGGGTTTTCTGCCGATGCTTTGGCCAACCGGATCAATGATTGTCAGGCCCGCGTACTAATCACCGCCGATGAGGCACCGCGTGGCGGGCGCAAAACCCCGCTGAAATCCAATGCCGATGCGGCGCTGTTGCGTTGCTCGGACAAGGTGCGCTGTCTGGTGGTCAAACACACCGGCGGCCAGACCACCTGGATGGCAGAGCGTGATGTTGATGTTCTGGCCCTAATGGAGACCGCCAGCCCCGATTGCCCGCCGCGCGAAATGGGGGCCGAGGATCCACTCTTTATCCTTTACACTTCGGGATCAACCGGCAAACCCAAAGGCGTGCAACATTCCTCGGGCGGCTATCTGGCCTATGCGGCCATGACGCATCAATATGTTTTCGATTACCACGATGGCGATGTGTTTTGGTGCACCGCCGATGTGGGCTGGGTGACGGGCCACAGTTATATTATTTACGGCCCGCTGGCCAATGGCGCCACCACCGTGATGTTTGAAGGCGTGCCCACCTACCCCGATGCCTCGCGGTTTTGGCAGCTGATCGAAAAACACAAGGTCAGCCAGTTTTACACCGCCCCCACCGCCATCCGCGCGTTGATGGCTTATGGCAATGATCCGGTGAATAAATGCGATTTATCCTCGCTGAAATTGCTGGGAACCGTGGGCGAGCCGATCAACCCCGAGGCCTGGAACTGGTATAATGACGTGATCGGCAAAGGCGCGCTGCCCATCGTTGACACTTGGTGGCAAACTGAAACCGGCGGCCATATGTTAACGCCGCTGCCCGGTGCGACCGCGACAAAACCGGGGTCGGCCACCGTGCCCTTTTTCGGTGTAAAGCCGGTGCTGCTGGATGCGCAATCGGGCGCGGAAATTACCGATCTAATCGGCGAGGGCGTGCTGGCAATTGCCGATAGCTGGCCGGGCCAGATGCGCACGATTTATGGCGATCATGAACGCTTTGAGAAAACCTATTTTTCCGATTACAAAGGTTACTTTTTCTCTGGTGACGGATGTCGGCGCGATGGCGATGGCTACTACTGGATCACCGGCCGGGTTGACGATGTGATCAATGTTTCGGGACACCGCATGGGCACGGCCGAAGTCGAAAGCGCGCTTGTGGCCCACGCCGATGTGGCCGAGGCCGCCGTGGTTGGTTATCCGCATGATATCAAGGGCCAAGGCATCTATGCTTATGTGACTTTGATGAACGGGGTTGCGCCAACGGATGCGCTGCGAAAGGATCTGGAAAAATGGGTGCGCACCGAAATCGGCCCGATTGCCAAACCTGATCTAATCCAGTGGTCTCCGGGTCTGCCCAAGACCCGTTCGGGCAAAATCATGCGCCGGATATTGCGCAAAATCGCCGCAAATGAGCACGACGCACTGGGTGACACCTCGACACTGGCCGATCCGTCGGTCGTAGACGATCTGATCAAAAACCGGATGAACAAATAATACCGCATTATTGTTCTATAAATATCCGCGCCGCAGGCATAAAACCTCTTTGCCTGCGGTGAAAATTGCTTCAAAATATCCAACGTATCGCGACCTCGACACCAAACAACACCAAAGACACCGGCACAACCAAAACTAACCCAAGCACAACAAACCCGCGCCAATCCGGCCTTGCTGACGGGGCAAAAACACCCAAAACAGTTTTATTTGAATTTTCCATTGCCCCATTAACCACGATTTAGGTTTTTAATGCGTTAACAGGCTGCATGAAAATTATCTGGGATCAAATTAAACCGCACGAATGGGACGATTTGGCCGATCTTGCCATGGCCCCGATGCAGCAACGCTGGATTTACGGTGCGGTTCACGCCAATCTTGGCGGCCAAACCATGCGGGCTGTGGTTTATAAAAATGACGATCCGATTGCCCTGTGCCAATGTATTAACCGTCGATTCGCAACTGTGTTAAACACATCCCTTGCCAGTCGTGGCCCGCTTTGGATTGCGCCGTGCGATAAAAAATCCGCTCTAAACCTGATCCGTCGCAGCGCCCCGGTTTCCCGGCCCAAAGCACAGCTATTTACTCTGCCAGAACCCCATCAGGGCCTGCGCCTGATCCCGTTGATGACACCTGCAACCCATGCCTTGCTAAACCTGCCCGTCAACCGTGAAAACATCCATACAAAATGGCGTAACTGTCTAACGAAAGCCCAAAATACCGGCCTGCGCAGTCGTCACATAACCTGTAACACAAAGGCCTTGCTGGATATTTTGCAAGCCGATCACCAGCAGCAAATTGATAAATCCTACCGCGCCCTGCCGGCTGAATTCAGCCTTG
>CAYYXZ010000035.1:3311-11619 GCA_964475715.1 uncultured Marinosulfonomonas sp.
TACTATGTCGGTGGGGGCCGATTAGGAGCAATGATATGCTTATTTTACCTGGGGCATTGCCTGTTGCCCCGATACCCGATCAGGCATTTACACCAGTGCAAGCACCATCACAGGTGAATATTGTTACAGCTGCGGCTGCAACATCTAAAACCCGCAATGAAACAGGTGCAGACACAGGACCGCACGCTGGGGGGCAGCACTTAAAAACTCCAAAACCCCTTCCAGATATGGACAAACCCACCGGCCCACCGCCTACTTTTGAAGCCAACTTGTTAGAAACCGAGCGCGAAAAGCAGCGGGCTGGCCCTGAAATTATGAGCGAAACGCCAAGGTTTAAGGAGGTAGAGGCACAAAACAGTTATTATACCAAGGAGCCTAAGCTAGAAAACTATGTTGTAGATATCACGCTGTAAGGCGCAAAATCTTTAACTCTGGCAAAGCCTTAAATAAATAACTGACAAAACCTGCGTCTTGAGTGTCCATCCTGTCTAATCAGGTATTTTTCCGGGAAAATCCCGCTAAAATTCATGAATTTAGCATAAAACCCGCTTTTTCAGCGCAGTGCGTTAAATTCCCTGTGAATAATCTGTATACAAATGCTTTTCACCTTCCCCAACGTCGCGTATAAGTAACAGGACCGTTGGGCAAAATCAGACCCCGAACAGGGGCCGCGAAGGGAATAACAGCACATCATGACCAAGAAATCACAAGATGCAGACATAGCTTTCATCGAGGCATTGGCCGAAATTCTAGACAAAAATGATATGACTGAAATTCAAGTCAAACGCATTTACGCCAATAATGACAGCATGAATGTGCGCGTTTCGCGCAAGGTGGAAATGGTTGCGACCGCCGCAATTCCGGCCCCAATCGCCGCCGTGGCAACCCCGATTGCAACGGATGTGCCGATCAGCCCGCAAGAAAACGCCGATCCGGCCGCGTTGCCCGGTGCCGTCACCTCGCCCATGGTTGGCACGACATATTTGCAGCCCGAGCCCAGCTCTCCCGCCTTTGTTTCGGTCGGCACACAGGTGAATGAAGGCGACACCATCCTGATTATCGAGGCCATGAAAACCATGAACCACATTCCCGCCCCCGCATCCGGCACCGTCAAACGCATTTTGGTGGCCGATGGTGATGCGGTCGAATTTGGTGCCCCCTTGATGATCATCGAATAGGAGGCCCCGGCCATGTTCGACAAAATCCTGATCGCCAATCGCGGCGAAATCGCTCTTCGTGTTGTGCGCGCCTGCCGTGAAATGGGCATCAAAAGCGTCGCAGTCCACTCCACCGCCGACACCGATTCCATGCATGTGCGCATGGCCGACGAAGCCATTTGCATCGGCCCCCCTGCCAGCGCCGACAGTTATCTGCGCATCCCCGCCATCATTGCGGCCTGCGAAATCACCGGCGCACAGGCCATTCATCCGGGCTATGGTTTTTTGTCTGAAAATGCCGCTTTTGTGCAAATCGTTGAGGATCACGGCCTGACATTCATCGGCCCCACGGCGGAACATATCCGCATTATGGGCGACAAAATCACCGCCAAAGAAACCATGCAAAATCTGGGCGTGCCTTGTGTTCCCGGCTCGGATGGCGGCGTGCCCGATGTGGCCGCAGCCAAAAAAGCCGGCAAGGCATTGGGTTATCCGGTGATCGTCAAGGCCACCGCCGGTGGTGGCGGGCGCGGCATGAAACTGGCCCCGACCGAGGCCGATATGGAAAGCGCATTCCACACCGCACGCGCCGAAGCGCTGTCGTGTTTTGGCAATGACGAAGTTTACATTGAAAAATATCTGACAAACCCGCGTCACATCGAAATTCAGGTATTTGGCGATGGCAAAGGCAATGCTGTGCATCTGGGCGAGCGCGACTGCTCGCTGCAACGGCGTCACCAAAAAGTATTTGAAGAAGCCCCCGGCCCCTCGATCACCCCCGAAATCCGCGCCAAAATCGGCAAGGTTTGCGCCGATGCGGTGGCTGGTATCAATTATATCGGCGCTGGAACCGTCGAATTTCTGTTTGAAGATGGCGAATTTTACTTCATCGAAATGAACACCCGTTTGCAGGTCGAGCACCCTGTAACCGAGGCCATTTTCGGCGTTGATCTGGTGCGCGAACAAATCCGGGTGGCCGCGGGGTTGCCAATGTCATTTACCCAAGATGATCTGCAAGTGAACGGCCATGCCATCGAGGTGCGGATAAATGCCGAAAAACTGCCCAATTTCACCCCCTGCCCCGGCACGATCAACCAATTCCATGCCCCCGGCGGCTTGGGTGTTCGGATGGATTCGGCGCTTTATGACGGCTATAAAATCCCGCCCTATTACGACAGCCTGATCGGAAAACTGATCGTGCATGGCCGTGATCGCCCCGAAGCACTGGCCCGTCTGCAACGCGCTTTGGGCGAGTTGATTATTGACGGGGTTGATACATCTTTGCCGCTGTTTGATGCCTTGTTGAACGAGCCTGATATCCTAAGCGGGGATTACAATATCCTTTGGCTGGAAAAATGGCTCGAGAAGAATATGGCCTGATTTTCAGGTCTGTTTTCTGGGCCGCAGCGCACAAGTGCCGCGACGCTTACCCGTGTCGCGGTAATAATCGCGCACCCCGATACGGTCATCCGACGGGTGCAAATCCCAGTCGATCCATTCAACATCATAGCCCAGAACATCAGCCATCATATCCATCGCCTTGAAACTGGGATAACCAACCGCCGCCACTTCTTGACCCTCAACCTGAGGCGCCGCATTTAGCCTTTTATCGGTTTTTTCACGCACCATCCTGATAATCGCACCGGGGCGCACCATAAATTCGCTATCCACAATCACCAGCTTTGGCTTTAAGGCCCGGACCAGTTTCAGCAGCCGCATGTGATCCATAATATGGTAAAGAATACCAAAAACACTGACCACATCATAGGTCTCGCCTTTGGCGACTTCGCTTTCAAGTTCCTTGAATAAATCATTGCAGCGCAAATCAACTTTGGCGCGTAAATTTGCATCGGGATATCCGCGGAACATATCGATCAAATGCTGGCGCGCCTCGACCCCGACCACCTGTTTGGCACCGGCACCGGCAAAGGCATAGGCCCAACGCCCGTCATGCGAGGCAATATCAAACACCTTTGCCCCCTTGATTTCGTGCTCAAACAACTGGATCAAATGCTTGTGGCGCGTATTCATCCGCGTCACCGAACCCGCATCATCGGCATATAATTCCATCCCGGATAAAAAATCAAAAAAAGCCAAAGCTTGTCTTCCCTTCCTGTACATTCAAGGCAACAATAGCCCAAGACCTCCCATCTGCCAACCACAACAAGCGCCCGATTTGTATGACAAAAATGCTCACCGCCGATATTTTACTGCAGGCCTATGCCTCGGGCGTGTTCCCGATGGCCGAGGCGCGTGATAATCCAGATCTGTTCTGGGTTGATCCGCCTTTGCGCGGGGTGCTCAAATTGGAAGATTTTCATATTTCGCGCTCGCTGGCGCGGCGGATCAAACAGCAGCCATTTGAAATAAAGATTAATACGGCCTTTATGGAGGTGGTCGCAGGCTGCGCTGATCGGGATGAAACCTGGATAAATGCGCCTTTGTTGAAATTATATCGCCAATTACATCAGGCCGGATACGCCCATTGCCTTGAGGTTTGGCAGGGAAATCTGTTGGTTGGCGGGGTTTACGGGTTGACGATTGGCGGCGCGTTTTTTGGCGAAAGCATGTTTTCACGCCGCACAGATGCTTCCAAAATTGCGCTGGCTTATTTGGTGGATCGCTTGCGCATTGGCGGTTTTAGCCTGTTTGACACCCAATTCATCACCCCGCATCTGAAAACATTGGGGGCTGTTGAAATAACGCGTGATCAATACCATTTACGACTGGAAAATGCGCTTGTCACAAAGGCCGATTTTTTGCGCCAAAACCAGACGCCCAGCCCTTATTCAATTTTGCAACGCAACACCCAAACATCAAAACGCGCATGATCCAGCGCGTTTAACGCCGGCGCTGTGGCAATCATCCAGCCTGAAAAAATGGGCTGATCTGTGCCGTTTTCATGGATTGTCAGATTGGCATAAGCGTTGCCAGACGGGTTTTCGCTTGGGTAACGACACTCATTCAACGTGACCACCAAACGGCCAAATACATGGCTTTCGCCATTACGAAGTTCGATATCGGTCAGGCTGCCATCAACCTTGTCCAAGCCACGCAAAATTGCCCCCGGCGCGGTTGTAACGCTTGCTGCAAAAACAGGGGTGCCAAAAAACAGCGCCAAAATAATCAGCAGGCGCATCATTCATCAGCACCTGAAACAAATTTCATCAGCAACGAAACAAGGCTGATGGCACCCTGTGTATCTTCGATTTCGCCGCCAGATTCAAAATTATACAACGATGGTCCGGGGTGAATTTCAACGAAATTTCCGCCCAACAAACCTTCAGAAGAAACCACAACAGCGCTATCATCGGGGATCAGAATGTCTTCTTTCATTAAGAGCGTCACATCCGCCCGATAGGTTTGCATGTTCAAATCCATCTGGCTGACCGTGCCTATTTTAACCCCGGCAAGACGCACATCGGTGCCCACCGTGATGCCTTCGCCCGAACGAAAACTGGCGGTCAACGGGTAATCGCCGCTTTTGGCGGGCGAAAATCCGGTGACTTGGCCTGCGTAAACCAAAAAACCGACAGCAACGGCCAGAACCGTCGCCCCGACCAAAACTTCTGTGGTTGATTCTGCCATGATTTATGCGCGCTTCCAGGCGTCATAATTGCGCCGTTTTTTAAGGACTGTTTTGCGCAACGATCCGGCCGGGACATAAGCCAGCTTGTCTTGGTCAGCCAACAGGCCACCGCGCCAAGTGAAAATCATCGTGCCAAGCGTTTGGCCGTGATACCAAGTTAAAAGTTGCAGAACAAAGCGTTTCATAACGCCCCCTAATTGCTGATATGGCTACAGTTAAAGATATGCAGCATCTGGGGCCCAAGGTCCAGAGGCGCGCAACAAATCCGGCGAATTATGGCAAACGGGCCGTAACCTCGATCTCGATTTTCATCGCAGGATCAATCAAACCGGCCTCGATCATGGTGGCCGCAGGCGGGTTTTCACCAAAGGCTGCCTGCAGCAACGGCCAGCATGGCTCAAAATCGGCCCGATCCGGCAAAATGTAATTTACCCGCACCACATCGGCAAATGTCGCGCCGGCTTTGTTTAAGGCGTCATCGATATGGCCCAAAGCAAGCGTGCATTGTTCTGTTACCGATTCTGGCGTGGTCATGCTGGCGTGGTCATTGCCAACAGTGCCCGAAACAAGCACCCAACCATCAACCACCACCACCCGGCAGTAGCCGATTTTTGGCTCATAAGCTGAACCCGAACCGAGTCGGGAAATCACCATATCAGCTGGCGCTTACTTTTTCTTTGCCATCGCTGTCAGCATAAATCATCAGCGGATTGGCGTCTGGCCCGACGGCCTCTTCGTTAACCACAACCTCATCGACATTGTCCAACCCCGGCAAATCAAACATGGTGTCCAGCAGGATCTCCTCCATGATTGAACGCAAACCGCGTGCGCCGGTTTTGCGCGCGACCGCCCGCTTGGCAATGGCTTTTAGCGCATCATCGGTAAAGGTCAGCTTGGCATCTTCCAACTCGAACAGGCGCTGGTATTGTTTTACAAGCGCGTTTTTAGGCTGGGTCAGAATGGTGACAAGCGCATCTTCGTCCAGATCGGTTAATGTCGCAATCACCGGCAAGCGGCCAACAAATTCAGGGATCAGCCCGAATTTCAGCAAATCCTCTGGCTCGAGATCCGTTAGCAAATCACCAATGCCGCGATCCTCTTCATCCTTCACATCGGCCCCAAAGCCAATGGAGGATCCGGTGCTACGCTGGGAAATAATTCTTTCCAGCCCCGCAAAGGCCCCGCCGCAAACGAACAGAATATTGGTGGTGTCAACTTGCAAAAATTCCTGCTGTGGATGCTTGCGCCCGCCTTGGGGTGGCACAGATGCAACCGTGCCTTCCATGATTTTCAGCAAGGCCTGCTGCACCCCTTCGCCCGACACATCGCGGGTGATTGACGGGTTGTCAGATTTGCGGGTGATTTTATCGACCTCGTCGATGTAAACAATGCCGCGCTCGGCCCGCTCGACATTATAATCGCTGGCCTGCAGCAGTTTTAGAATAATGTTTTCAACATCTTCCCCCACATAACCCGCTTCGGTCAAGGTGGTGGCATCGGCCATCGTAAACGGCACATCCAAAATCCGCGCCAACGTTTGGGCCAGCAGGGTTTTACCACAACCCGTTGGGCCAATCAGCATAATATTGGATTTTGCCAGCTCGATTTCGCCGGATTTCCCACTGGATTTTCCGCTGTGATTCAAGCGCTTGTAATGATTGTGCACCGCCACCGACAAAACCCGTTTGGCGTGGATCTGGCCGATTACATAATCATCCAGCACATCGCAAATTTCCTGCGGTGCCGGCACCCCGTCGGATGCCTTCAAGCTAGAGGATTTGGTTTCCTCGCGAATAATATCCATGCACAGCTCAACACATTCATCGCAGATGAACACGGTCGGGCCGGCAATCAGCTTGCGCACCTCATGTTGGCTTTTGCCGCAAAATGAACAATACAATGTGTTCTTGCTATCGCCGCTACCTGAATTATCTGCCATTTATGCACCTCTGTGGCTTTTTGCCTGCCTTGAATTACAACCTAAACGCGTTTAAAATAACCGTTACGCGCCCCTAGTTTAAAGCAGCTGCTTTTCATCTTCAATGCCAAAATCATTTAGCTGTCGCCATTATCCGGCACCGCACGGCTTTCGACGATTTCATCAATATGGCCCCAATCCAGCGCCTCTTTGGCCGACATGAAATTGTCGCGCTCCAGCGCTTTTTCAACCACTTTCAAGGTCTGGCCCGTGTGTTTTACATAAATCTGGTTCAGCTGATCTTTGACCTTCTGGGTTTCCGCCGCATGGATCATGATATCGGTTGCCTGACCCTGATAACCGCCCGATGGCTGATGCACCATAATGCGCGAATTTGGCAGCGCGAACCGCATACCTTTGGTGCCCGCCACCGATAAAATTGAGCCCATACTGGCCGCCTGCCCCACAACAAGGGTGGAAATTTTAGGCCGGATATATTGCATCGTGTCATAAATCGACAAACCCGCCGTCACCACACCGCCGGGGCTGTTAATATACATCGAAATCTCTTTTTTCGGGTTTTCAGCCTCAAGATGCAACAATTGGGCCACGACCAGCGACGCCATACCATCATACACCTGTCCGGTGACGAAAATGATGCGCTCTTTCAGAAGCCGTGAAAAAATATCATACGAGCGCTCGCCACGCGCGGTTTGCTCTACCACCATCGGCACGAGCTGGTTTGTAAACTGTTCTATTGGATCGTTCATGTTTTCCTGCCTGCTGATAACGTCAAAAATAGCGCATATGTTCTTTGCCAAATCTTACTTTGCCAAATCTTACTTTGCCGAGTCTTAGTTGTGCGCTCGCATCCCCGCAAGGGGGATCAGCCATTTTCGCATAAATCGACTAAATATTGTGTTACCAATTCCTCAGTTTTCAAGATTTTTTTAACGGCCCGTTTTTTCTACTAAATTTATCACCATATTATTGCCCGCTACCGCCCTCCAAAACCGGCAAAAATGACCCCGACAGCCCTGAAATAAACCTGTGCACATTGGCGATTGCCGGTGTCAGCAGCAGATCTTGACGGTGCAGTAAATACCATTTGCGCTCAATCGGCATCCCCGCAGGCGCGATCATCACCAAACGCTGCGATTTCAATTCCTCGGTCACGGTATGTTGCGATATCATGGCAATCCCAAGCCCGGCCATCACCGCCTGTTTGATGGTTTCATTGGTGCCCATTTCAATAAAACGGTAAGGCTCGCCATCGCCAAACGCATCCAGATAACGGATCAGCAAAATTCGCGTGCCCGAGCCGTATTCGCGGGCAATAAAAGTTTCGGCCAGCAATTCGCGCGGGCTAATCTGCGGTTTGGCGGCCAGAGGATGGCCGGGGCGGGCAATTATCACATGCGGGTGACTGCCGATTTGCTCCAGCGTTATGGCCGGAACGCGCGGCGGGCGGCTCATGATTGCCAGATCGATCGATTGTTGTTGCAGCGCGCGCACCGTATCATCGCGGTTGCCAATGCGCAGCACCACATCGATATCGGGGTATTTATCGCGCAGTATCGCCACCAAACCGGGCGCAAAATATTTGCCGGTCGAAACCACCCCCAAAACAACCACCCCGCTTTG
>CAYYXZ010000036.1:0-6163 GCA_964475715.1 uncultured Marinosulfonomonas sp.
ATTACAAATCCATATAAATATGCCGTTCTTTTTTCGCACCGGGATGGGTGACCGCGCCCAAATATGCCGGACCCGCCAATTGTCCGAATTTCCACACCGCACCCGAACCATAAATAGTTTCGCGCGGGCCTTTCCAGTTTGTTTTACGCACAGCCATTTCTTCATCGCTGACATTAACCGAAATCTCGCCTTTGATCGCATCCAGCGTAATGATGTCGCCATCTTCAAGCATTGCAATCGGCCCGCCATGCGCTGCTTCCGGTCCAACGTGGCCCACACAAAACCCCCGTGTCGCGCCGGAAAAACGGCCATCCGTAATCAGCGCCACTTTTTTACCCATGCCTTGACCCGAAAGCGCCGCCGTCGTTGCCAGCATTTCGCGCATGCCGGGACCGCCCGCGGGGCCTTCGTTGCGAATAACCAGCACTTCGCCCTCTTTATATTCGCGCGCCTGCACAGCGGCAAAGGCATCTTCTTCGCATTCAAACACCCGGGCAGGACCAACAAAAACCAAATGCTCATCCGCCATGCCGGCGATTTTCACGATTGATCCTTGCGGTGCAATGTTACCGGTCAATCCGACCACACCACCGGTTTTCGAGATCGGCGTATCAACCGGATAAATCACCTTGCCATCGACTTCGCGCACAACTTTGTCGATATCTTCGCCAATGCTGTTGCCCGTAACCGTCATGCAATCGCGCGTTATCAGGCCCGCGCGGTCCAATTCGCGCATCACCAACGGCACGCCGCCGGCCTCGTATAAATCCTTGGCCACATATTGCCCACCCGGTTTCAGATCGACAAAATAAGGTGTTTCACGGAAAATGTCACAGATATCCTGTAGGGTGAAATCAATTCCGGCCTCGTGCGCCATGGCTGGCAAATGCAGGGCCGCGTTGGTTGAGCCCCCCGTGCAGGCCACAATCCGGGCCGCATTAATCAAGGCCTCGCGGGTAACAATATCGCGGGCGCGGATGTTTTTATCCAGCAGGTTCATCACCGCCTTGCCAGAGGCAACGCTGTATTCATCGCGGCTAAGGTAGGGTGCCGGCGCCCCCGAGCTGTTGGGCAGCGCCAGACCGATCGCCTCGGAAACGCACGCCATGGTGTTGGCGGTAAACTGGCCGCCACAGGCACCGGCCGACGGGCAGGCCACCATTTCAAGCTGCTTCAAATCCGCATCTGAAAAATTACCGGCCTGATGTTTTCCCACGGCCTCGAATACATCCTGAACCGTAACATCGCGGCCTTCAAACTTACCGGGCAAAATCGATCCGCCATACACAAAAACCGAAGGCACATTCAGCCGGATCATCGCCATCATCATGCCCGGCAAGGATTTATCACAGCCGGCAAAACCCACCAAGGCGTCATAACAATGGCCGCGTATCGTCAGCTCGACGCTATCGGCAATCGCATCGCGGCTGGCCAAAGATGAGCGCATGCCCTCATGGCCCATCGCAATGCCGTCGGTCACGGTGATGGTGGTAAATTCGCGCGGGGTGCCGTGGGCTTCTTTTACACCAATCTTGGCCGATTGGGCCTGACGGCCCAGCGCGATGTTGCAAGGCGCGGCCTCGTTCCAGCAAGTGGCAATGCCAACCAGCGGCCGGTGCACTTCTTCCTGCGTCAGCCCCATGGCATAAAGATACGACCGATGCGGCGCGCGCTCGGGGCCTTCGGTTACATGACGGCTGGGTAGTCTGGATTTATCAAATTTAGGCTTTTTCACGATGGCCTCCCATTCCTTGCTTACATCAGGTTTGGACATAAGTGAGCGCCGATGGTTTCACAAGTATGATTGCGAATTATAAGGGTGTTTTCGGCATTATGAACCGGAAAAACATTCAAACCATGCGCCAAAACCATTTTTCAGCAGCACCACTGGACCTGAGCCGGCTCTGGCTTTAAGCTGCCCCAAACCCAAACCCCGCGAGGCCCCATGAGCGAACCCACCAAAACCGCCTATCAAGTTCTGGCCCGAAAATACCGGCCGGAAAGCTTTGTCGATCTGGTGGGCCAGGACGCCATGGTGCGCACCCTGAAAAACGCGTTTGAAGCCAACCGGATTGCGCAGGCCTTCATCATGACCGGCATTCGCGGCACCGGCAAAACCACCACGGCGCGCATCATTGCCAAGGGGATGAATTGCATTGGCCTTGATGGTCAAAGCGGTGCGACCACCGAACCTTGCGGCACCTGCGAGCATTGCGCGGCGATCATCGAGGGGCGTCATGTCGATGTGATGGAAATGGATGCCGCCAGCCGCACCGGCGTTGGTGATATTCGTGAAATTATTGATTCTGTGCATTACCGCGCGGCCTCGGCGCGTTATAAAATATACATCATCGACGAAGTTCACATGCTTTCAACCAGCGCCTTTAACGCGCTGCTAAAAACGCTTGAGGAACCGCCGGAACATGTGAAATTTATCTTTGCCACCACCGAAATCCGCAAGGTTCCGGTGACGGTTCTGTCGCGTTGCCAGCGCTTTGATTTGCGCCGGATTGAACCCGAAGTGATGATTGCCCTGATCCGCAAAATCGCCGATGCGGAAGGGGCCAAAATTTCGGATGATGCGCTGGCGCTGATTACGCGCGCGGCAGAGGGGTCGGCGCGCGATGCAACCTCTTTGCTGGATCAGGCCATCAGCCACGGGGCCGGTGAAACTACGGCGGAGCAAATTCGCGCCATGCTGGGTCTGGCCGATCGCGGGCGGGTGCTGGATTTGTTCGATCTGATCGTCAAGGGCGATGCGGCTGGCGCGTTGCGCGAAATTTCGGGACAGTATTCAGACGGGGCTGATCCGATGGCGGTTCTAAAGGATCTGGCCGAAATCACCCACTGGATATCGGTGGTCAAAATCACTCCCGAAGCCGCCGAAGACCCGACCATTTCACCCGACGAGCGCAGCCGAGGCCAAGCCATGTCGGCGGCCCTGCCGATGCGGGTGATGGCGCGGATGTGGCAGATGTTACTAAAAGCGTTGGAAGAAGTGGCGATGGCGCCAAACACCATGATGGCGGCCGAAATGGCGGTGATCCGGTTGACCCATGTGGCCGATTTGCCAACGCCGGTAGAGCTGGTGAAAAAACTAAAAGATGAAACGCCGCCTGTTCCACCGGCTGGAGGTGGTGGTGGATCAGCTATAACTGCGGCGCAAACTGGTGCAGGGCGCGCGCCGGCTGGTCCCGTTGGCAGCCCGTCAGGTGGAGCATCCACGGCACTTGCCCATGCGGTTGCGGCCCAAGATCCGCTGGCGCGTTACGCACGGTTTGAGGATGTGGTGGAATTGATCCGCACAATGCGCGATGTCAAATTGCTGGTCGAGGTTGAGGGCAGTTTGCGCCTTGCCAGTTATAGCCCCGGCCGGATTGAATTTCAGCCGACTGAAAAGGCCCCGCAGGATTTAGCCCAGCGCCTTGGCCGGCGTTTGCAAGGCTGGACCGGCGTGCGTTGGGCCGTGACACTGGTGAACGAGGGCGGCGCGCCAACTGTGACCCAAACCCGCGAGGCTGATTTGCAGGCGCTAAAAGATCAGGCTGGCAAGCACCCGCTGGTGCAAGCTGTTTTAAGCACTTTTCCCGGCGCAAAAATAACCAGCATCACCACGCCCAAGGCGATTGAGCAACTTGCCGCGGCCGATGCTTTGCCCGAAGTCGAGGGCGAATGGGATCCGTTTGAAGACAGTTAGGCGTATTTGATTGCAGGGTCTTGTTAATAATCTGGACCAGACGTATTTATAAACTCAACCCGTAAATAAAGGAGAGCGCGGATGTTCAAAGGCATGGGCGACATGATGAAAGCTGCACAGGAAATGCAGGAAAAAATGGGCGCAATGCAGGATGAATTGGCCAATATTTCTGTGGTTGGTGAATCCGGTGCGGGGCTTGTAAAGGCCACGGCTACGGCCAAGGGGGATTTGACCGCGCTTGATATTGATCCGTCGATTTTTCACCCCGACGAAAAAGAAGTGGTCGAAGATTTAATTCTGGCCGCCATTAAGGATGCGCAAGCCAAAGCGGCGGATCGTTCGCAGCGCGAGATGGCCAAAATGACCGAAGGGTTGGGCCTGCCTGCCGATATGAAATTGCCGTTCTAGCTGTGAATTTAGAGATTCTATGCCTGCGGCGCAGGTATTTAAGAAAAGAAGAAGGGCGCAGGCTTTATGGGTGAAGCAACACGCGATATTGAAAACCTGATTGAGCTGATGGCCAAATTGCCCGGGCTTGGACCTCGATCGGCGCGACGTGCTGTTTTGCATATGATCAAAAAACGGGCACTGTTAATGACGCCATTGGCCGATGTTTTATCGGATGTTGCCGTGTCGGCGCGCGAATGTCTGAATTGCGGCAATGTTGGAACCTCGGATGTTTGCGATATTTGCGTTGCTGAAAAGCGCGCCAATGGCGAGCTTTGTGTTGTCGAGGATGTGGCCGATTTATGGGCAATGGAGCGTGCGGGCGCCTTTAAGGGGCGGTATCATGTTTTGGGGGGAACCCTGTCGGCGCTGGATGCCGTTGGCCCGGAGGATTTGCAAATTCCAAAATTGCGCAGCCGTGTGGTGGCGGAAAATATCAGCGAAGTTATTTTGGCCCTGAACGCCACGGTCGATGGCCAGACCACCGCGCATTATATCGCCGATGCACTGGAGGGCGTCGATGTGGTGATTAGCTCGCTGGCCCAAGGTGTGCCGATTGGTGGCGAGCTGGATTATCTGGATGATGGCACTATTTCAACGGCCCTGAAGGCACGCAAACGGTTTTAGTGTTCTGTCGCGCATAACCTGTGATCCGCCAAAGTTTCCAACACAGCGCAATTTTCCAATGTGCCGGACTTGCATTTTGTTATTCTCTCCAGCTCTTTTTCAAGCCGCTTTAGCTTGGTAATTTTACCACGCAAGGCGCAAAGGTGGCGCGCGGCAATCTTATCGGCATCACGGCATTGCTGCTCGGGGCTTTGGCTGAGGTCTAAAAGTTCGCGGGTGTCTTCCAATGAAAACCCCAAATCGCGCGAGTGGCGGATAAAAGACAGCCGCGCAAACCCGTCTTGGGTGTAACGCCGCTGATTTCCGGCGCTGCGCTCTGGCGGGGCAATCAGGCCAATTTGCTCGTAATACCGAATGGTTGGCACCTTGACGCCGGTTTTCTTTGAAAGCTGGCCGATTGAATACATGCGCTTATTTTTCCCTTGAAGCTATATCTACTAGAGGGATTATATATGCTCTGTCGAACGAATCAAGGACGGAAAAATGACAGAGAATTGCAGCACGGAAAGCACAGAAAACACCGCATGCGGGTGTTCGGGCAATCCGGTATTTGACGGGGTTGATCCACGTTACAAAATGATTTTATGGGTCGTGATCATCATTAACGCCGTGATGTTTGTGGTGGAAATGACTGCCGGAAAGCTGGCCGGATCACAGGCCCTGAAGGCCGATGCGCTGGATTTTCTGGGCGATGCGCTGACCTATGGTGTGAGCCTTGCGGTGATCGGCATGAGCCTGAAGGTGCGTGCAACCGCCGCCATGTTAAAGGGAATAAGTTTGGCGATGATGGGGCTTTGGGTGTTTGGCTCGACGGTTTATCAGTTTTTTGTGCTGGACCCACCAAAAGCCCAAATCATGGGGGTGATCGGTTTTCTGGCACTGGCCGCCAATCTGATCAGTGTGATGTTGCTGGCGCGCTATAAAGATGGTGATGCAAATGTGCGCTCGGTTTGGTTGTGTTCGCGCAATGACGCGGTTGGAAATGTGGCGGTGATGTTTGCGTCCGTGGCGGTTTGGTACACGGCGACGGCTTGGCCGGATTTGATCGTGGCGTTAATGATGGCGGGGTTGTTTTTACACTCGGCCAAGTTGATTTTGCAACAGTCATGGCAAGAATACACTTTGGGCCAGGAACCGGAGGCGGTTAATGCGCATAATCATTAAGCTTGGTCAGGATTTGGCAGGTAAACTATCCGGCTGATCAAATCGCCATATTCGGTAAAATGATGCAGATTATATCCGGTTTGATTATCTTTTTGGTCCGCCTCCAGTGCCGCCGCAATACCCATGCTAAGCGCCGAAGAAACCACGGCTCCGTTCCATGCCGTGTGGCTGGCAAAATTGATATGGCCGCAAATGATGGCCTTGATTTTGTTGTAATGATTAACCAGC
>CAYYXZ010000036.1:6263-11305 GCA_964475715.1 uncultured Marinosulfonomonas sp.
CCAGCCCGATCAGACGCAGCGCATAACCCTCGACCATATAACTGACAACCCCGCCGACTTCGTTACCGCACGCATGATCAAACACGGCCAAGGTGGTTCTGCGATCATCATTGGGACCGCACACCAATTTATAAGGAAAATCCAGCGCATCAAGCAATTTTCGGGCGTGTTGGGCGGCTTCAACACTACCGTTGCTGGTGATATTTCCAGTGATCAGCAGTAAATCGGGCTGCGGTTTTAGCTGATTGAAATGGGCAATGCAGTTGCGCAGGTTTTCGACCATCTTAACGGCGGCGGGATCAGCGTTGGATTTTTCGCCAATGTGTAAATCACTTATTTGAACGATACGCATTTTGTTTATCCCCAATCCGTTAACGGTGTCAGAGGGATATAATAGGCAGCGCAACCAAGCAATGTGGCAAATCAGCAAAAAGTTTACCCCGCCGCAAAGGCAACGGGGTTTATCATTTCCAACAATGCGCTAGCGTCTATTTTTCGTCGTCAGGATCGTCTTTACTATCGGGTAAATTAAAGAAGCTATCTGCATCTGGCTGCGGCTCGGCTTGGCTCGCAGGCGCGTCCATTTGTGAAAACACTTCAAGCCCCGCAAGAGAGGCCGGTGTTTTGCTTTCCTGCGGTGCCGCCAAAGATTGCTCGGTCGAGACCAGTTTGCGCCGCTCGTCATCCGACATCACACCGCCTTCTTTGGCCTTTTTGGCACTGGCTTTTTGCACAGCAGCATCCAGCTCGGTCTGTTTGCACAGGCCCAGCGCAACAGGGTCAATCGGCTGAATATTGGCAATGTTCCAATGGGTGCGCTCACGCAGTGCCTGAATGGTTGGCTTGGTGGTGCCGACCAGTTTGCTGATTTGGCTGTCGGCCAATTCAGGGTGGAATTTCACCAGCCACAAAATCGACGCCGGCCGGTCCTGACGTTTTGAAAGCGGGGTATAGCGCGGCCCACGGCGCTTTTCCTCGCCCACGGCCGCCGCATAAAATTTCAGCTTCAGCTTGTGCTTTGGATTGTCTTCGGCATCCTTGATTTCCTCGCGCGTCAGCTGGTTATTTGAAATCGGATCAAACCCTTTTACGCCAGCCGCCACATCACCATCGGCAATGCCCTGCACTTCCAATTCGTGCAGCTCACAAAAATCGGCAACCTGCTTAAAGGTCAGCGTTGTGTTGTCCACCAGCCAAACGGCGGTTGCTTTTGCCATGATCGGTTTAGCCATCTTGAACTCTCCTAAAACGTATCTTCAAAACATATCTTCCCTGTGCCCTTGAATGGGCGGCTTCGGCTTGAAGCTGGTTCGCATTGTCAGGGAACTTACAGCGTATATAATGCGCTTATCTAAAAGAGGAAAGAGTAAATGCGTTCAATTCTGGCAATCCTGCTGGCTGCGGCCTTTATTACCCCGCCTGCCCATGCAGAGGGTGATCGGGCCGGTGATTTCGATTATTATGTTCTGGCCCTGTCATGGTCGCCGACATGGTGCGCACTTACGGGTGATGCGCGCGGTGCCGATCAATGCGATGAGCGCCATGAATTCGGCTGGATTTTGCACGGTCTTTGGCCGCAATATGAGCGCGGCTATCCCAGCGATTGCAACACCACGGCACGGCCCCCGCCGCGCAGCGAAACCGGAGCGATGGCCGATATAATGGCCTCGGGTGGTTTGGCGTGGCATCAATGGAAAAAACACGGGCGCTGCTCGGGGTTGTCATCACATGATTATTTTGCCAAATCCCGCCGCGCCTATGACGCCGTGGTGCGCCCTCCGGTGCTGCGCAAACTGAATCGTGCGGTGAAATTGCCCGCTGCGGTGATTGAGGAGGCATTTTTGCAATCCAACCCGGATTGGTCTGCCGATATGCTGACGATCACCTGTAAAAAGGGGCGTATTCAGGAAGCGAGATTGTGCCTGACCAAGGATCTTGAGCCAAGGAAATGCGGCGCGGATGTGGTGCGCGATTGCAAGATGAAAAACGCGTTATTTGATCCTATTCACTGATCAACCTTCAAAACAATCTTGCCGATATGCGCCCCGCTTTCCATCCGCGCATGGGCTTTTGCCGCGTCGCCAAGCGTAAATTCGGAATCCATCACCGGCGCAATTTGCCCCGAATCCAGCAGCGGCCAGACCTTCTCCAGCAGCTGTTGGGCAATCCGCGCCTTGGCCAAATCGCTTTGCGGGCGCAAAGTGCTGCCGGTCACGCTCAACCGCCGCATCATGATATGGGCGAAATTCAGCTCCACCTTTGGCCCCTGCAAAAACGCAATCTGCACCAGCCGCCCGTCATCCGCCAACGCCCTGATGTTGCGGCGGATGTAATCACCGCCGACCATGTCCAAAATCAGATCTGCCCCGCCTTGGCTGCGCATCATTTCTACAAAATCATCCTCACGATAATTCAGCGCGTTTTCAGCCCCCAGCCCCAGACAGGCCGCGCATTTTTCAGCCGATCCGGCCGTGGTAAAAACCCGCGCGCCAAAAACATTTGCCAGCTGAATCGCCGTGGTGCCAATGCCGCTGCTGCCGCCATGCACCAAAAACCGCTCGCCTGCCTTTAAACCGCCGCGCATAAACACATTCGACCAAACCGTGAAAAACGTTTCGGGCAAACAGGCCGCGTGTTTCATCGACATATTTTCAGGAACCCGTAGCGCGTGTTTGGCCGAGCAGGTCACAAATTGCGCATAACCGCCACCGGGCAGCAACGCGCAAACCGAATCACCAACGCTCCACTCCGCCACGCCATCGCCCAGCGCGACGATTTCCCCAGCGCCCTCAAGCCCCGGTAGATCGCTGGCGGTTTTCGGCGGCGCATAACTGCCAGCACGTTGCAACGCATCGGGCCGGTTCACACCCGCATATTCCAGCCGAATCAGAACCTCGCCATAAGCAGGTATCGGCACCGGGCGTTGGCAAATCTGCAAAACCTCCGGCCCACCGGGTTTTGTTATTTCAACGGCACGCATCGTTTTTGGCAAACTCATTTCATGCCCCTGCATCCAGATGAATCCTTGGGCGCGCGCACATGGCTCATGGCCCAGAGCGGTCCGGCAAACAGGGCTTTCAAGGCAGGGCTTTTACGCACCCCTGCTTTTAGTTTTTCAATCTGCATGACATTTTCAATCCGGCGGTCCAGAAATTCCCAACTGGCCATATTCCCGTCACTGTCATCGCCCAACCAAAACAGCACAGTCGATGAATAAACCGCTGATAATGTTGCTCTTTTTGTGTACCAATTAATATCATCCGAAGTGTCGCCCAGCGCATTCCAGATCGCATCACACGTATCCCAAATCAGCTTGCTACCATCCGGAACATACTTTGGAAGCGCAAATAAGGCGCTGGCCCTGCGCACGATTTCGCGATCCTCAATCAGCTGGATTCGCATCCGAACCAAGGCCGCAATCTTGGCGCTGTAACGCAGCCCCGACAGATCCGCAGCCGCAAAGCGCTGCTGCATCAGCGCATCGCCTCGTTGATGCAGCGCAATCGCCAAATCCACAGCCCCGCGCGGACAAACGGCACGCGCCACCACGCGATCCATACCCAAATCGGCAACGGCCAAATCAAAGCTGGCGTCGTTCCAGCCATCAAATATAACATGAGGCAAAATCGCATCCAGCAGCGCATCTTTCGGGATTTTTGCCCGCTTTGAGGTTTTCGCCTGAGCCATAATCTATTCCTTTTGCCGAATCTTTAAGTTGTGGACAGAACGGTCTTACACTGTTATAGGGCCAGTTCCTGCAACTTTTTGCAAATTTAACCTAGAGAGGTGGTGTTACCACATGCAGGTCAGTGTTCGTGAAAACAATGTCGATCAGGCGCTTCGTGCCCTGAAAAAGAAGCTGCAACGCGAAGGTGTATTTCGTGAAATGAAGCTTCGAACAGCTTACGAAAAACCGTCCGAGAAAAAGGCGCGTCAGAAAGCAGAAGCTATCCGTCGTTCCCGCAAGCTCGCGCGCAAAAAAGCGCAACGCGAAGGTATGCTCTAGGGCGCATCTGAACGATATACGAATATTAGGTAGCCTTTGGGATGCCGAAAAACGACCCCCGCGGCTTTGCTTCGGGGGTTTGTTGTTTGCGGCCCTTGAATTTGCACGCTAAGTTGCGTCAAACAGTTGAAAGGGTTTTCCATGACAGTCCACATCGGTGCAAAAGCTGGCGAAATTGCCGAAACGGTTCTAATGCCGGGTGATCCTTACCGCGCCAAATGGGCGGCAGAAACCTTTTTGAAAGATGTTAAATGCATCAATCAGGTGCGCGGCATGCTGGGTTTTACCGGCAGCTGGAACGGCAACCGCGTTAGCATTCAGGGTTCGGGCATGGGCATGGCCAGCCTGTCGATTTATGCCAATGAGCTGATCAACGAATACGGCGTCCAAACCCTGATCCGCATCGGTTCCTGCGGGGCGATGCAAGAGCAAGTGAAAATCCGTGACGTGATTATCGCCATGACGGCCACGTCACTTTGGACCCCCTCAAGCGGTATTTTCAAGGAAATAAATTTTGCCCCCTGCGCCGATTATTCATTGCTTGAGGCCGCGGTGAAGGCATCGCGATCCCGTGATGTGTCCACCCATATTGGCGGGATTTATTCGTCGGATGTGTTTTATGACGAACGCCCCGATCTGAACGAGCAAATGGTGCGCCACGGGGTGTTGGCTGTCGAAATGGAAGCGGCCGAGCTTTACAATCTGGCGCTGCGCCACAACCGCCGTGCTTTGGCTATTTTGACAGTGTCCGACCACCTGTTAACAAACGAATCCCTGCCATCGGATCAACGCGAAAAAACCTTTGGCGATATGGTTGAAATTGCACTTGAAGCGGCTTTCGCCTGAGATTTGGAGAAAATACAACGACGCCACCAGCAGCGATCCGGCCAAATGGATGCTGTGGGGGGATCGGAATAAATTGGAATGGTGAGCGCGTTTTAAGTTAGAATGGGTGAAGGGCGCATCCCATGAAAGCCTTTGTTTATGGGCGTTCGAGGGTGTTCAGATGCCCAGATTTTGCAGATGTATTCGAATG
>CAYYXZ010000037.1:0-11156 GCA_964475715.1 uncultured Marinosulfonomonas sp.
ACGACAGCCAATCCACCCGCCAGCGCCGTCATAATCAGTTGAAATCTTATCAGGTGAATGATGCCCTGATGGATCAGGCAAATGATGACGCCCTATTCATGCACTGCCTGCCTGCGCATCGCGAGGAAGAAGTAACATCCTCGGTAATGGATGGCCCCAAATCGGTAATTTTTGACGAAGCTGAAAACCGTCTGCACGCGCAAAAAGCGATTATGCGTTGGTGTTTGGAGGTGTGATTTTCGCTATGCCCTTCAGGACCAACCCGTTGCGATGATCACACATTAGCAGGCCATCACGTGGGGTTAACAGATACAGAAATCCCAATGCATCTGGAATCCCGAACCATGCAACGGTCTTTATTTTGTTGTTGTTATTGGCGTAGTTTTGAAGGTAGTGTTCCATAAATATATAAAACACTCAGGGGCAAAATAATGCAGGTTATTAAAATTGTAGCATTATTGCTGTGTATTATTCCTATTTCAGCCTGCAGCGTGCCACGCGGCGCGGCCCTTACATCCGAGATACTTTCAGAGGCAAAAAACGAGACTCCGACATTTTCTGTCGTTTCGGTAACACGCGAGAAGTTGGTCGAAGTTGCCAGCTGGCCCAGAACCGGAGCTGACAGCCGGTATCATTGGCCGAAAAAAGGCCGCGGTCCCGACAGCCCCGTCATTCGTTCCGGCGATATTATCAATCTTGTGATCTGGGATAATCAGCAAAACTCGCTTTTAACCCCGGAAGCTGGAAAACTGGTTCATATGCCGAATTTGATTGTATCGCCCAAGGGAGAAATTTTCATCCCTTATCTGGACAAAGTACAGGTGCGCGGCAAAACACCTTCGCAGGCGCGTATAACATTGCAAGAAGCGCTGACAAAAATTGTGCCCGCTGCACAGGTGCAATTGTCATTCAGAGCCGGAAAATTGAATTCTGCCGATCTGGTGACGGGCGTTGCCAAACCCGGGTCTTATCCGCTGCCCGATCGCAACTTTTCTATCCTCAGCCTGCTTGCTCAGGGTGGCGGGATTTCACCCGGTTTGCGCAACCCATTGGTGCGTCTTATTCGCGGCAGTCAAACATATAAAATACCTGCGTCGGTTTTGTTTTCCAATGCGGGGGCGAATATAACAATTCGCGGGAATGACAAAATTCTGGTTGAAGAAGATAAACGCTACTTTACCGCACTTGGCGCAACCGGCAAAGAAAGTCTGGTTTATTTTGACAAGGAAAAAATTACCACACTTGAAGCGCTTTCAATGATTGGCGGGCTTGTGGAAAGCCGGGCTAATTTACAGGGTGTTTTAGTCTTAAGGGATTACCCCGCAAAGGCCGTTCGCAGTGACGGAAAAGGGCCCGCGATGGAGCAGGTTATTTTTACCTTTGATTTAACCTCGGCCGATGGATTATTTGCAGCACGGAAATTCCAGATAAACCCGAATGATACAATTCTGGCAACTGAATCTCCGGTTACGGCAACGCGCACGGTTCTGGGTCTTGTTGGCGCTGTTTTCGGAATGGCCAATGTGATCAGTAATTAGGGCGCTCTTACACCGCCCTTTATAAGCATATACCGAGGATATAGTTGCCAGAGAGCCACCCGGTTTTCAGCGGCCAGAAAAATCTTCTCTACATTCTTGTGTAGACACTGTAAGTTGATGAAAAATAGGCAAGCACCAAATAGGGTGACATATGAGTAGTTCAGGTAAAAAACGCGGCCAGTTGGTCGCTGATCGGCGTCATTCTACGGTAAAATTATCGAAGAACAAGAAGGCCGTAAAGCGCCCCGCCTCGAAAAAGGCAACAACATCGCGCAAAAAAAAGAGGGCTGTAAGAAGCCCTGTGTTCAGTTTGCCAAAGCTGGTCCGGCTTTTTACTAGGAAAAAGACGGCTAAAAAAGTAGTGCGCAAACGCAATTCCGTAACCGGATTTTTTCTGGGCATTATTCGCTGGATCCTGCGCATGACATGGCGCATCGGCTGGCGGTTGACTGCGGTTGTCGGGCTTATGGTCGGGGCCGGGGTTGCCTATGATTATTCAAGGCTGCCGCCGGTTTCCGAGCTGGTTGACGGGCGCGTGCGCGGCTCGGTCACCATGAAAGATCGCGATAATAATGTATTTGCCTGGCGCGGTGATCAGTTTGGCGGGATTGTCACTGCATCAACAATTTCGCGTCACTTGAAAAACGCCGTTATCGCCACCGAAGACCGGCGCTTTTACAGCCATTTCGGCCTCAGCCCACGCGGCATTGCCAGTGCTATTCGCATTAATCTGGCGGCAGGTCGCGGGCCACTTTCGGGCAATGGCGGCTCTACCCTAACGCAACAAACCGCCAAACTTTTATGTCTTGGCAAGCCGTTTGATCCAGCCGCAGGCATGACCGAAAGAGAATACGAGGCCGACTGTCGTCAAGGATCATTGTGGCGCAAAATCACAGAAGCCACATTTGCGATGGCGCTCGAGGCTAAATATTCCAAGCATGATATTTTAACCATCTATCTGAACCGCGCTTATCTGGGTGCCGGATCGCGTGGCTTCGAGGCCGCAAGCCAGCGTTATTTCGGCATCTCGGCCGCCTCCGTAAATCCGGCCCAAGCCGCAATGCTGGCGGGTTTGCTAAAGGCCCCCACACGTTTTGCGCCCACCAATAATTTGCAATTATCGCGTGATCGCGCCAAAACCGTGCTAAGATTGATGGGCGAGCAGGGCTATCTGACATCCGCCGAAGCCGCGCAGGCACAGGAAAACCCTGCCGTTTTGTCGCATGCCGCACAGGCGCGTGCCGGTGGTTATTTCGCCGATTGGGTGATGAGCAGCGGGCCGTCCTTTTTTACCAGCGACACCACCGAAGACGTGATTATCCGCACCACTCTGGATGGGCGCATTCAAAAAGCGGCGGAAGATGCGCTGGATTATGTGTTTGAAAACAAGGTGCGCGAGGGTTCCAAAGCCGAGGCCGCGATTATTGTGATGTCTGCGGATGGTGCTGTGCGGGCTATGGTTGGCGGGCGCCAAGCCAAGGTCGTCGGTGCCTTTAATCGCGCCACGCAAGCGCTGCGTCAGACCGGATCAACCTTCAAGACGTTCCCTTTTGCCGCAGCACTTGATCTGGGAGGCAGCCCGAATGATTTCGTGCAGGACGGCCTGCTTACTTTAAATATTCCCGGCTCTGGCAAATGGTCCCCACGAAATTACAACGACAAATATTTTGGCCGCGTAACGTTGACCGAGGCCTTTATGCGTTCACTGAATACCGCTGCTGTGCGCGTTTCTGAAAAAGCGGGCCGTGACAATGTGCGCGCCGTTGCAACCGGTTTTGGTATTCGCAATAATCTGGCTGCGGGTCCGGCACTGGCGCTGGGCGCATCGGAATCAACCCTGATTGAAATGACGGGCGCCTATGCGGGTATTTTAAATGGCGGGCGCAGTGTGACGCCTTATGGTTTGCTCGAGCTGCGGTTGCTGGGCGAAGACAAGGCCATGATGCAACAACAAGGCGGTTATGGCGAGCGGGTGATCAGCGAACGTGCCGCACAAGATCTGGTTTATATGATGTATCAGGTGGTCGAAAACGGCACCGGTCAGCGCGCGCGCATTGAGGGCCGTCAGGTGGCAGGCAAAACCGGCACCACACAAAGGGCGCGCGATGCCTGGTTTATCGGATTTTCGGCGGATTATGTCACCGGTGTCTGGATGGGTTATGACGATAACACTCCGTTAACAGGTGTCACCGGTGGCGGTTTGCCTGCGGAAATATGGCGGCAAACGATGACGCGGGTGCATCAAGGCGTATCGCCAAAACCGCTGCCGATGAGACGGCCGGAAGTAAATGTTGCGCCCGGCCAAGCACCGGTATCGACACCGGCTCAGCCGCAAATAAACCGCGACTCAATTGCCGAGCAGTTGTTGCTGGATGTGCTTAGAAATGTTTTGCAGAATTAGGGTCGTCAACATTTAACACAGCGTAATTTGGCGCAGCGTAATTTGGCACAATGGTTTTCGGGGCTTGCATCCTTTGGTTTTCTGATGACAATAGGTAAATGGAAAACAAACCTCTGAAAACTTGGCCCCAATGCGCTGCAAATCTGATTGCAGTTGCCGCGGGTCGCCGCGCGGCCGACATGGTCATCACGGGCGGTAAATGGGTTAACGTCCAGACCCGCGAAATTCTGGAAAACCACGATATTGCCATTAAAGACGGGCGTTTTGCCTATTGCGGGCCTGACGCCAGCCACTGTATTGGCGCGCAAACCAAAGTGATCAAAGCGCATGGCCGCTACATGGTTCCGGGCCTGTGTGACGCGCATATGCACATCGAATCCGGCATGTTGATTCCGGCCGAATTTGCCCGCGCCGTTATCGTGCATGGCACCACTTCAATGTTCACCGACCCGCATGAAATCGCCAATGTTTTAGGCCTGCGCGGTGTGCGCCTGATGCATGACGAAGCCATGTTGCAACCCATTAATATTTTCACCCAGATGCCATCCTGCGCCCCGTCCGCGCCGGGGCTGGAAACCACGGGCTACGAAATAACCCCCGAAGATGTGGCCGAGGCAATGACTTGGCCCGGCATCATCGGTCTGGGCGAAATGATGAATTTCCCCGGTGTGATCAATGCCGACCCCAAAATGCTGGCCGAAATTGCCGCCACCCAAAACGCCGGTAAAACCGTTGGCGGCCATTATGCCAGCCCCGATCTTGGTCTGCCATTTCATGCCTATGTTGCCGGCGGTCCGGCGGACGAGCACGAGGGCGTTTGCGAGGCCGACGCGATTGCGCGCGCACGGTTGGGGATGCGCGCAATGATGCGGCTGGGTTCTGCGTGGTATGACGTGCAAAGCCAGATTACGGCGATAACCGAAAAGGGGCTGGACCCGCGCAATTTTATTCTTTGCACCGATGACAGCCATTCCGGCACCTTGGTTAATGACGGCCATATGAACCGCGTGGTGCGTCACGCGATCGATTGCGGTTGTGACCCGCTGATTGCGCTGCAAATGGCCACGATCAACACGGCCACCCATTTCGGGCTGGAACGCGAATTGGGCTCTATTGCGCCGGGGCGGCGTGCCGATATGATCCTGACCTCTGATTTGATAACCCTGCCGATTGAAACCGTGATTGCCCGCGGTGTGGTTGTGGCCGAGGCGGGTGAAATAAAAGTGGACTGCCCGCATCTGGATTGGCCCGAGGACACGCGCGGCACGGTGCATCTGGGCAAAACTTTGCAAGCCTCCGATTTTGAAATCAAGGCCCCCGAAGGTGCAAATGCTGTCAAGGCTAAGGTGATTGGCGTGGTTGAAAACCAAGCGCCGACCAAAGCATTAAGCGCCGAGCTGATTGTGCAAGACGGGCTGGTTTTATCTGACGAGGCAAACGATATCTGCCAGATTGCGCTGGTTGAGCGCCACCGCGCCACGGGTGATGTGGTGAACGGTTTTGTCTCGGGCTTTGGCTACAAAGGCAAAATGGCGATGGCCTCGTCGGTTGCGCATGACAGCCATCACATGATCGTGGTTGCCACCAGCCGCGCGGATATGGCGCTGGCCGCAAACCGGTTGGGCGAAGTTGGCGGCGGTATCACCGTTTGGCAAGATGGCCGTGAATTGGCGCTGGTGAAGCTGCCGATTGCGGGCCTGATGTCGGATGCGCCGGCAGAAGAAATGGCAGGGGCTGCGCAGAAAATGGTCGAGGCCATGGCCGCTTGTGGTTGCACCGTGAACAACGCCTACATGCAGCATTCGCTGCTGGCCCTTGTGGTGATCCCCGAATTGCGGATTTCCGATTTGGGGCTGGTGGATGTGACCAAGTTTGAGCTGACAGAATTATTCGAGGAAAATAAATGAGCATGGCGAACATAAATGCCGACACCGTGACTCCGCCCGCCGTGACCACCACAGAATTCACCGATGCGGCCGCGGCCGTTGCGCGGCTTTGCGAAATTTATACCAGCGCCACAGAATTTCTGTGCAAGCATTTCACCGCCACCCTTAACGGCCAATTGCCAAAACATCGCATCAGGGCATTTTACCCCGAAATCCGCATCACCACGACCAGTTATGCCAAAACCGATTCCCGGCTTAGTTTCGGCCATGTGCATCAACCCGGCACATTTGCCACCACGATAACGCGCCCCGATTTGTTTCAAAACTACCTGAAACAGCAAATCGGCCTGTTGTTGGAAAACCACGGTGTACCCGTAACGATTGGGTTGTCACAAACGCCGATGCCGGTGCATTTTGCCGTGGCAAATCAGGAAAATATGACAGTGCCCCATGACGGCGCGCTGGATTTCCCGCTGCGCGATGTTTTTGATGTGCCGGATCTTGCCACCACAAATGATGATATCGTGAATGGTTTTGGTTTTGAAAACCCCGATGGTTCCGGCCCGCTGGCCCTGTTTACGGCGCAGCGGGTGGATTATTCGCTGGCCCGTTTGTCGCATTACACCGCAACCAAGCCTGAACATTTTCAGAACCACGTTTTATTCACCAACTACCAGTTTTATTTTGAGGAATTCGAGGCCTACGCCCGCGCCCAGCTGGCCGACCCCGACAGTGGCTACACCAGTTTTGTCGGCACCGGAAATATCGAAATTTCTGACGCCGACGCCGCCATGCCATTGCCTGCCAAACAGCCGCAAATGCCGACCTTTCATTTGAAACGAAAAGGCGGTGGTGGCATCACTTTGGTTAATATTGGCGTGGGGCCGTCAAACGCCAAAACCGCCACCGATCACATCGCGGTTTTGCGCCCGCACGCCTGGATTATGGTGGGCCATTGCGCGGGTTTGCGCAATTCGCAATCGCTGGGGGATTTTGTGCTGGCGCATGCTTATTTGCGCGAAGATCATGTGCTGGATGATGATTTACCGGTCTGGGTGCCAATTCCGGCGCTGGCCGAAATTCAGATCGCACTAGAGAAAGCCGTGGCAGGTGTGACCAAATTGCAGGGCTATGATTTAAAGCGTTTGATGCGCACCGGCACGGTTGCCTCGCTTGATAATCGCAACTGGGAATTGCGCGACCAATCCGGCCCGGTTCAGCGCCTGTCCCAATCACGCGCCGTGGCGCTGGACATGGAAAGCGCAACAATTGCCGCCAACGGTTTTCGGTTTCGCGTGCCTTACGGGACCCTGTTATGTGTCAGCGATAAACCTCTGCACGGCGAGTTGAAGTTGCCCGGAATGGCCAGCGAATTTTACACCACACAGGTGGCGCGCCATTTGCATATCGGCATTTCTGCGATGGAATATTTGCGTGAAATGCCGCTGGAACGCATCCATTCGCGCAAATTACGCAGCTTTGAAGAGACCGCATTCTTGTAATACTCTTGCAATTTGGCCAGAAATGCCAAAAAATCGGCGGAAAATGGATAAATTGCGCAGCTAATTGTTGTGTCTGCCCGCAACATTCAGTTAAATATGCCCAATGAGGCCCAAGATAACGCGGGCAGAACAAGGAGACCTGTAAAATGGCGACGAAACCAATGACAAAGACCCAGCTTGTAGCCGCACTGGCAGAAGAAATGGGCACAGATAAAAAATCCGCAGGCGGCGCGCTGGAAGCAATTATTGCAATCATCACACGCGAAGTTTCGGGTGGCGGTGCTGTGACACTTCCCGGCGTTGGCAAAATCTATTGCCGCGAGCGCCCCGAGCGCATGGTGCGCAACCCCGCAACTGGCGAGCAGATCAAGAAATCTGCTGACAAGGTCGTGAAAATGACCATCGCCAAAGCGCTGAAAGAAAGCGTAAACGAATAATTCCTGACAGGATTTACGCAGTTTAGAAAAATCAATAGGGTCGCCTGCTTGGGCGGCCTTTTCTCTGGTTCTGTCGTAAACTTCGGGAACGGAACCGGATCCGACAAATGCCGTCTGAAAAACGCCAACTGTCAAATCAGCTCTGCACCATTACAATTTATCCGTTGCGATTTGGATACCCCAAACCAGCCAGCGCCAGTTTTATTTCATCCAGAATTGCCGGCTCATCAATCGTTGCCGGTATTTTATAATCTTTGCCATCGGCAATATCTGCCATTGTCGCCCGCAGGATTTTACCCGACCGGGTTTTGGGCAGACGCTCGACCACCACCGCCAACTTAAACGCGGCCACCGGGCCAATTCGGTTGCGAACCTGTTTGACCACATCCTTGATGATGTCCTCCGGGCTGCGCTCGCACCCCGCATTCAGGCATAAAAACCCCATCGGCAATTGCCCCTTTAACGCATCCGCCACCCCGATCACGGCGCATTCGGCCACATCATCGTGGCTGCTCAGAACCTCCTCCATCGCGCCGGTTGACAAACGATGACCGGCTACATTGATCACATCATCGGTGCGCCCCATGATGTAAAGATAGCCGTCGTCGTCTTTATATCCCGCATCGCCGGTTTCGTAATAACCCGGAAAACTGTTCAAATAGGCCGCGTGAAACCGCTCTTGGGCGTTCCACAGATTTGGCAAGGCACCCGGCGGCAGCGGCAGTTTAATTGCAACCGATCCCATCTCGCCGGTTTTAACTTCGTGGCCACCTTCATCTAAAATATACACATCATAACCGGGCATCGGCACCGAGGATGAACCCAGCTTAACCCGCAACGGCTCGATCCCCATCGGGTTGGCGGCGATTGCCCAGCCGGTTTCGGTCTGCCACCAGTGGTCAATCACCGGAACCCCCAATTTGCTTTGCGCCCAGACGATGGTGTCGGGGTCGGCCCGCTCGCCGGCTAAAAACAGGGTTTCAAATTTGGACAGGTCGTATTTTTCCAGCAAATCGCCGTTGGGGTCCTCGCGTTTAATCGCCCGAAACGCCGTCGGTGCGGTAAACAGCGCCTTAACGCCGTATTCTTCGATCACCCGCCAAAATGCGCCGGCGTCAGGGGTGCCAATCGGCTTGCCCTCGAATATCAGCGTGGTTGCGCCATGGATCAGCTGACCGTAGGCAATGTAGCTGTGGCCAACCACCCAGCCAACATCGGAGGCGGCCCAAAACACATCGCCTGCATTGATGTTGTAAATATTTCCCATGCTCCATTTCAGCGCCACCAACTGACCGGCGGTGTGACGGATCACGCCTTTGGGTTGGCCCGTGGTGCCCGAGGTATACAAAATATAACTGGGATGATTGCCCGCGACCGGCACGCATTCGGCAGGCTCTACGCCGTTTTGAAAGTCGTTCCAGTCGTAATCGCGGCCATCTTGCAGCTGTGCGATTTCTTGTTCGCGCTGAAAAATCACGCAAAAATCGGGCTTGTGGCTGGCCAGCTTAATCGCGTCGTCCAACAGGGGTTTATAGTGAATTATGCGCCTCGGCTCGATCCCGCAAGAGGCCGCGATGATGGCCTTGGGTTTGGCATCATCAATCCGCAGGGCCAGCTCGCTAGCGGCAAATCCGCCAAACACCACCGAATGGATCGCACCCAAACGCGAACAGGCCAGCATGGCCTCGATGGCTTGGGGGACCATCGGCATGTAGATCAAAACGCGGTCGCCTTTTTGCACGCCCTTGGCCCGCAAGGCACCGGCCAGCAAAGCAACGCGCGTTTGCAATTGGCCATAGCTGATGCGCTGTTTGGTGTCGGTCACGGGGCTGTCGTAAATAATCGCGGTGCGGTCCTCGTTGCCGGCCTCGACATGACGGTCGACCGCATTATAGCAGGTGTTCACTTGGGCATCGGCAAACCATTCGTAAAACGGCGCATTTTCATCAAACAGCGCTTTTGATGGCGGTTTATACCAGCTGATCGCCTCGGAGGCTTTCATCCAGAAACCTTCGGGGTCTGCTTTCCAGCTGTCGTAAACCTCTGCGTATGTCATGTTATTCCTCCCTAGAACGGTTGTTACTTTAGGGGGCCATGCGCAAAGTGCAACGACCCATTCGGTATATTTGCAAACGGCCTTGCATCTGGGGCCGCACAGGCGCAAAATCTGGCCAACAAACCAAAGGATAACGCCATGACATTACTAAAAGCCGCCACAGCGGTGCGCGAAAAAGCTTACGCACCCTATTCGGGTTTCAAGGTAGGCGCGGCTTTGCGTGGGCAGTCGGGCGAAATATATTGCGGCTGCAATGTTGAAAATGTGGCCTATCCCCAAGGCACCTGCGCCGAGGCCGGTGCAATTGCGGCCATGATCGCGGCGGGCGAAACCCGGTTAAGCGAGGTTGTGGTGATCGCCGACAGCCCCTTGCCGGTTTCTCCATGCGGCGGGTGTCGTCAAAAACTGGCTGAATTCGGGGGCGGAGATGTGGTTGTCACCATGGCCACAACTGCGGGTAAAATCCGGCGCATGACATTGGAAGAATTGCTGCCGGGCGCGTTTACGGCTGAACACATGCAGGGGGATTAAGAGGTGGATGCGCGTTCAATTCTAACACATCTTCGGGATAAAAAATCCCTTACAAAGGCAGAAATAATCTGGTTTGCCAATGGGCTGGCGACCGGAAAAGTAAGCGATGCACAGGCCGGAGCCTTTGCCATGGTTGCGTTGTTGAACGGGTTGTCCGAGCCTGAAAAAGTGATGCTGACCTTGGCCATGCGCGACAGCGGCGATGTTTTGAAATGGGACATGCCAGGCCCTGTTCTGGACAAACATTCAACCGGAGGCGTGGGTGATACGGTGTCATTACCGCTGGCCCCGGCGTTGGCGGCTTGCGGGGCTTATGTGCCGATGATTTCAGGGCGCGGGTTGGGCCACACCGGCGGAACATTGGATAAATTAGAATCAATCCCCGGCTATAAAACCGATCTGGGCATCGCTAAAATGCGCCAAATCGTTGGCGATGTGGGCTGCGCGATTGTCAGCGCCTCGGGGCAGATTGCGCCAGCCGACAAACGGCTTTATGCGGTGCGTGATGTCACGGCAACGGTCGAAAGCATTGATCTGATCACGGCTTCGATCCTGTCCAAAAAACTGGCAGCAGGGCTGGATTATCTGGTGCTGGATGTGAAAGTGGGCAGTGGCGCGTTTATGAAAACGGCGGCAGATGCAAAAGCGTTGGCGCAATCTTTGGTAAAAACGGCGAACGGTGCGGGTTGCAGAACCAGCGCTTTGATCACCGATATGAACCAGCCGCTGGCCAGCTCGATGGGCAATGCACTAGAGGTAATGTCGGCGGTGGAATTGTTAAGCGTGGGCCATGTGCAAAGCCCGA
>CAYYXZ010000038.1:0-2231 GCA_964475715.1 uncultured Marinosulfonomonas sp.
CACCATGCTTGAGCGCGACAAGGCCCGCGCCCAAACCGCCGAAATGGCGCTGACGCTGGATGGCTCTCCCGATGAAATAAAAGCCGCCAAAGGCCAGGCAAAAGACGCCGATGCCACGATTGATTTTCTGACCGCCGCACTGGATTCAACCGCATATCAGCGCGACAATATTGCCCGCAACGCCGAAAAAGCTATCGAGCATGCCCACGCGCTGGAATTTCAGGCCCAACTGACAAGAGAGCGCAATAATCGCATTTTCACCCAGCTGGAAGATGCAATGACAATTTCGATCAAACCGCTGGATAAAATGTTCAGCGCCGCAGGGCTTTCCAGCAAAGATCTGATCGAGCAGGTGCGCCGCACCCATTCGGGTCAGGGTGGACCGTTAATGCCGCTGTCATTTTCGACAATGGGCGGGGCGGCGGGCGGCGAACCCGATGCCGATACGGCCCGCGCCAATCTTATTTTGAATGATCTGGACCGGTTGAACCTTTACCGGATTGCGGCCGAAAAAGCCCCGTTTGCGCTGCCGCTAAAAGGCGCGTTTCGTTTCACCAGCCCGTTTGGTCGGCGTTGGGGCCGTCTGCACGCCGGCACCGATTTTGCCGCCGCCCACGGCAGCCCGATTTACGCAACCGCCGATGGTGTGGTGAATTTTGCCGGCTGGGGCAGCGGTTATGGTAATCTGGTAAAAATCGATCACGCATTCGGAATCGAGACCCGTTACGCCCATATGTCCAAAATCCTTGTAAAGCCCAGACAAAGGGTCTCGCGCGGGCAGCAAATTGGTGCTATGGGTAACACCGGACGTTCCACTGGCACGCATTTGCACTATGAGGTGCGTGTTCACGGCAAACCTGTTAACCCCATGATTTACATTAAGGCAGCAAGAGATGTTTTCTAAAAGCAAAATAAATGATCCAGGCCCCAAAACCGGCGCTGGTGAACCAACCGCGGCCCCCAAAGCTGCGCACAGAGAAATGCCGAAATCTGCGCCTGCAACTGCGCCCAAACCCAAACCGCCCGCATCTTTGCTGTCGTCGGATCTGCACATCAAGGGCAATCTGAAAACCACCGGCGATATTTTGATCGAAGGTCAGGTGGATGGCGACATTCGCGCCCATCTGTTAACGGTTGGCGAAGGTGCCACGATCAAGGGCGAAGTGATGGCCGATGATGTGGTTGTAAATGGCCGGGTGATTGGCCGGGTGCGCGGTTTGAAAGTGCGTCTGACTTCCAGCGCGCGGGTCGAGGGTGATATCATTCACAAGACCATCGCCATTGAATCCGGTGCACATTTTGAGGGTTCAGTCAGCCGTCAGGATGATCCGTTAAGCACAAGTGGCGCCATTGGTGCCAAACCCGCAGTGGCGGCAAAAAAACCGGTAGTCTAACCGGCTAACGATGCGATAAATTCAAACGGCTGCCGGTGTTTTCGGGCGGCCGTTTTTTTTGGTTTATCCTACTTTAGCTGCGGGATTTTCCAGACATATCCTGCGCAAGTGTGGCGGCCATAAAACCGTCCAGATCGCCGTTTAAAACCCCTTGGGTATCCGAGGTTTCATGGTTGGTGCGCAGATCTTTAACCATCTGGTAGGGCTGCAAAACATACGATCGAATCTGGTTGCCCCAACCCGCATCACCCTTGTTTTCATGGGCTTCGTTGATGGCCTGATTGCGCTTGTCCAGCTCGATCTGATAGAGCCGGGATTTTAGCGCCTTCATTGCAATGTCGCGGTTTTGATGCTGGGATTTCTCTGATGATGTCACCACAATATTGGTGGGCAAATGGGTGATGCGCACCGCCGAATCCGTGGTGTTGACGTGCTGGCCGCCTGCCCCGCTGGCCCGGTAAGTATCGATGCGAATATCAGAGGGGTTCACCTCAATTTCAATATTATCATCAACCACCGGATAAACCCAAACGGATGAAAACGAAGTGTGGCGTTTGGCAGCCGAATCAAACGGCGAAATACGCACCAAACGATGCACGCCGCTTTCGGATTTCAGCCAGCCATAAGCGTTCAGCCCGCTGATTTTATAGCCCACCGATTTAATCCCGGCTTCCTCGCCTGCGGTTTGCGATTGCAGCTCGACCTTGTAGCCCTTTTTTTCGGCCCAACGCACATACATCCGCGCCAGCATCGCGGCCCAGTCGCAGCTTTCGGTGCCCCCCGCGCCTGAATTTATCTCAAGAAAAGTGTCATTGCTATCGGCCTCGCCATTCAACA
>CAYYXZ010000038.1:2331-10969 GCA_964475715.1 uncultured Marinosulfonomonas sp.
GGGTCTTCAACGCGGGCATCAAATTCTTCCAGCCGGTGTTTGGCCGTGTCCCAATCCATGCGTTGGCGCAAAAGCCCAAGCGATTTTTCAATCGCCGCAACGGTGTTTTCGATTTCTGCGCGCATTATGCCTGCCCCTGATCTGCCTAATTACACGCCTGATAACAATAGCGCAGCACGGGGGCAAGTTTTTGTCGCTTAAGCTTTGTGGCTGAATCAAAAATGTATCATCGCCGGCCAGCCCGTTGATTACATCAGCATTTTCGGTTCCCAAAATATCGCTATCGGTACCGTTAGATCACAACCGCAGTTTCAAACGAAACCCGCGACATATCAAAACTGGCCGCATCAACGCCTGCCAGAACCGCCGATACCGAAGCCTCGAGCGCGCCACCCGCAAATGTCGTGACCACTTCAACCGCAGCGCCACCGGCATGCTCGACCACGCGGATCTCATGACTTAAAATGTTGGCGTCAGCAGAATATTCGGGAATGGCAACAAACAGATTATCCTCAAGCTGATTGAAATCAGTTACGACTTCGGCAACATCGGCAAATGCGGATGCGCTGTTATGCGAGGTCACAAAGAAGGTGTCTTCACCAGCACCACCCGTCATCTGGGCCCCGTTTGCATAGGTGCCATACAACATATCATTGCCCGCCCCGCCATCAATAATGCGGCCACCATAAAGCACGTCATTGCCCATACCGCCATACAGCTCGGAATCATCGCCAGCCCCGCCAACGCGCCCGCCACGCGCAACAAGCGTGTCATCACCGGAATGGCCATTCAGGATATTGGTGCCTTGCCCGCCAACCAACAGATCGTCTCCGGCCGCACCATTCAGAAGGTCATCGCCTTCGCCACCCAGCAACCGGTCATTGCCTTCGCCACCAAAAAGCGTGTCATCGCCCCTTAGTCCCATCAAAAAATCATTGCCGCCACCGCCGCGCAACTCGTCATTGCCCGCACCGGCAAACAGGCTGTCATTACCCAGATTTCCGTTTAGAATATCATCGCCCACACCACCGTGCAGCGTATCTGCACCGGTATTGCCGTTTAGCGTATCATTGCCGGACCCACCGCGCAGCGTATCATTGCCCTCATCGCCATTCAGGGTGTCATTGCCCGCACCACCGCGAAGAATATCATCACCAACCAGACCGTTCATAATGTCATTGCCACCAGACCCAAGCAGATCATCGACACCATCCGTGCCATTATAAATGTTATCTTCTTCTGGCGGCACAGCTTCAGCATCGTCATCGGAACTGTTTACCAAAAGCGCACCCAAACCAATCGACAATACCGTTATTAATAAAAACATAAAATTTCCCCAAAAAAATTACAAAACACCAAAGCAGGCGCGCAACCGCAATTCAGCACCCGACAGTCAAAATATAAAAGAGGTCACAGGCCAGCAGCGGCTTGCAGGGTAAATACCAAATCGAAATATAATCGCGCTAAATTAACTGCGCGCCCCATAATTTCATTACGCAAGTGTTAATCTTAGGCAAATTTGGAAACAGTTTGTTATCAAAACGTTAATAAAGCCCGCCCGACGACAGTGTGCCAAAGCTGGCATTGCCGCCCAATGTGGCCGTTCCTCCGTCAGATGTGGTGACTGTTTTCACGGCCTCGGCCTCTTTGAACAGCGGCAGATTTGCGCCCATGGCAAAGCCACCATCAAAGCTGATGCCAAACACCGGTTCTTCACCATCGCGGAAATATTCGGCAATCACATTGGGGCCCGTCGCATCATCGGGCAGACGCGCACCGCTGAAACGATCAATGTTAATAAAATGGCCACCCGGCGGCACGGCAAATTCACCACCACCGAATTTCTTTGTGGCGTGCTGCATAAATTCGTTAAACACCGGCGCACACATCGAACCACCAAAAGCCCCCTTGCCCAACGGGCGCGGCGTGTCATAACCCATGTAACAACCGGCCACAATATTCGAGGTAAATCCGACAAACCAAACATCCTTGGCCTCGTTGGTGGTGCCGGTTTTACCCGCCACAGGCACACCCAGATCAATCCGGCCCCTGGCGGTGCCGCGTTTGATAACGCCTTCCATCATCGAGCGGATCTGAAACGCCGTAATCGCATCAATCACCTGCACACGGTTTGACTTGATCACAGGGGCCACACCCGGCTCCAACCAAGGTTGCTGACAATCATCACAGACCCGCTGATCATGGCGAAAAACGGTCTTGCCAAACCGGTCTTGCACCCGGTCAACCAGCGTTGGCTCGATACGCTCGCCGCCATTGGCAATCATCGCATAACCGGCAACAACCCGCATCAAAGTGCTTTCCTCGGCCCCCAGAGAATTGGCCAAAAACGGGTTCATCCGGTCATAAAGGCCAAATTTTTCACCGTATGCAGCCACAAGATCCATGCCGATTTCATTGGCCAGCCGGATCGTCATGATGTTACGCGACTGCTCGATTCCGGTGCGCAGCGGGGTTGGTCCGTAAAATTTATGCGACGCATTTCGCGGCCGCCAAACACCCTCGGGCGTGTTAATTTCAATCGGCGCATCCACCAAAATTGTGGCGGGGGTATAACCGCTATCAAGTGCTGCGGCAAAAACAAACGGTTTAAAAACCGAGCCGGGCTGACGCAGCGCTTGGGAGGCACGATTAAACACCGAATGCTGATAGGAAAACCCGCCCTGCATGGCAATAACGCGGCCGGTGTGAACATCCATCGCCATGAAACCGCCCTGAATTTCCGGTATCTGACGCAAGGTCCAGCGGATAAAACTGCCATCAGCATCACTCAGCATCGCGCGAATATGCACCACATCGCCAACCTGCAACAGCTTGCCTTTTGGCCCCAGTTTGCCGTTTTCACCACGCTTTCGCGCCCAAGCCATATCCTTGGCCGCAACCCAGTTGCCATCACCGATTTCTTCAACATCCTCAATGCCAACCCGCGCACCGTTTTCAGCGATTTCCAACACCACAGCCGGATGCCAAACACTCTCCAGATAAACATCGCGTGAAATTCTTAAATCCGCCAAAGCCGCGCGCCAACTTGCCTCATCTTTTAGCGCCTCGGGGGGCAAAACCTGCCCGGTGCCGCGCCAAATCCCGCGACTACGGTCGTATTTTTCCAAACCACGGCGCATGGCCGTTGCGGCTTTAACCTGCATTTGTGCATCAATCGTGGCCCGAATACTTAACCCGCCCGAGAAAAACTCGCCCTCGCCAAAATCGCGGGTCAGCTGGCGGCGGATTTCATCGGTAAAATAATCACGCGGCGGCAGCGATTTTCGAAAGCTTTCAAAATCGCCGTTTTGCACGGTCTTCAGCGGGCTGGCACGCGCCGTTTCATAGGCGGCCTTGGTTAAAAAGCCGTTTTCAAACATTTCTTTCAGCACAAAATTGCGCCGCCCAACCGCGCGCTCCATCTGGCGCACCGGATGATAACGCGACGGGGCCTTGGGCAAAGCGGCCAAATAAGCAACTTCCTGTGGCTTTAGCTGATCAAGGGTTTTGTTAAAATAAGTCTGCGCGGCCGCGGCCACACCAAAACTGTTCTGGCCTAAAAAAATCTCGTTCAGATACAGCTCCAGTATTTTATCCTTGCTCAGGGTCTGCTCCAGCCTTGCGGCCAAAATCAGCTCTTTTATTTTACGCTCGGCCGAACGGTCCGAGCTGAGCAAAAAGTTTTTCATCACCTGCTGCGTAATCGTCGAGGCCCCCCGAAGCCGCTCGCCCCGAAGCGCATCAAACACAGCCTTGGCGATGCCCATAAGATCATAGCCTTTGTGGCTATAAAAATTCTTGTCCTCGGCTGAAATAAAGGCCTGTTTTACAAGCTCCGGCACATCCTCAATCGGCACAAACAGGCGGCGCTCTTTGGCAAATTCATCAATAATGCGCCCCTCGCCCGAAAAAATCCGGCTGATTGTCGGCGGGCTGTATTGGGCCAGCGCCGCGTGGCTGGGCAAATCGCGGGCATAGATCCAGAAAACAGCGCCCAACACCAAGGCCCCCATCAACGCCGCAAGCGTCAGCCAGCTGAAAATCGCGCCAAAAAATGATATTATGCCTCTGAGCAATTTCGCTCTCCTTGGGTCCGTTCAATCCGTATATAGGCGCGCGGCGGCGCAGGGTCAAAACGTGATGGCCGATAATCAGCCAAAATATGCCGGTTTTACCGGTTTTATTTCACGGCTGGCCCAATAAACGTGCTTTGGCCGCATCTTTTAGTGCCCAGCTTTCCAGCGCATCCCGAATCCCCTCGGCCGCTTTGGCCCGCCAGCCCGGCGTCGTTAAGTTTTTGCGATCAACCGGATCCGATAAAAACCCAAGCTCGATCAAAACCGACGGAATATCAGGCGATTTCAACACCGAAAACGCCGCCGATTGGCGCGGGCGTTTGTGCATCCGCTCGACAGTATGGCGCAAACCCGAAACCAGCTTATCGGCCAAAAGGTCAGAGCGTGGCGAGGTGTGCAAACGGGCCAGATCCATTAAAATATCGGCGATCACATCATCTTGATCGCTTAAATCCACTCCGGCCAGTAAATCATTGCGATCATGGCGCTCGGCCAGCGTTTGCGAGGCCAGATCACTGGCGCTTTCGGCCAAAGTATAAATCGTCGCCCCCGAGGCCCGCCCCACCGCCAGCGCATCGGCATGCAGCGAAATAAACACATCGGCACCGGCGGCGCGCGCAATGTTGACGCGGCGCTCAAGGGGTACGAAAATATCGGCATCACGGGTTAAAACCACCTCGAAACCGCCACTGCGCAACAACAGCTCTTTTAGCTCGCGGGCGAAAATCAGCATCAAATGCGCCTCGGTCTCGCCGCCCTGCTGCGCACCCGGATCAATGCCGCCATGGCCTGGATCAAGCACCACAATCAAAGGCCGATCGCCAATTTGACGCGCCAGTGGCTGATCCGGTGTGATGATGGCAGGTTTGGCCCAGATTCCGGTGTCGGGCGCGCCGATTTTGGCTGCAAACAAATCCGGCGCAACCTTTTGCAAACGCAATTGCACAATGGCCTCGCCGGTTTGCTGATCTGTCACCATTCCGGCACGCTGCACCTGCATCGGCGCATTCAAATCAACCACCATCCGCGACCAACCAGGGCGAAAAATACCAAAACGAACCGCACTGGCCCATTGGCTGGCCCGATCCGCGTTTAGCAGCGCATCGGGTTGAACGCCGCTCCAGTTTACTTCGCGAAAATCCAGCACCAGACGCATTGGCTGCTCCAGCGTAAACACCCGATACGGCACCGCCTGACTAAGATGCAGATCAATCGCCAAACCGCGCGGGCCTTCATCACGAATAAAAGACAGGCCCGGATCCAGCCGCGCCAAGGCCGACATTTCCTGCGCCTGTGCCCTGCCCCCGCTGGCCCCGCTGACCCAAACAGCCAACAGCAGCACAAAAATATTTGTGATTAATTTAGTCATTTCCACAACTATAAACCGTAACGGAGCCATCGCAAACCCGTGTTCCAATTATTGTTCTATAAATATCCCCGCCGGAGGCATCCAAATTTTCAACCCGCATCACATTTGCCCATAAATTCCTGCAACCGCGCCAACCCTTCAACAATATCCACCGTTGCCCGCGCGTATGAAAACCGCAAACTTTGCGCCCCCCGCACCCGATCAAAATCCAGCCCCGGCGTAACCGCAACTCCGGCCTGCTGCAGAATTTCGGCGGCAAAGGCGCGGCTGTCATCGGTTAAATCCGACACATCGGCATAAATATAAAACGCCCCGTCCGGTGGCGCGATTTTATCAAATCCGGCCTTTGGCAACCCCTCAAGCATCAACTGCCGGTTTTTGCGATAAACTGCTATATTTTCCTGCAATTCCGTATCACAATCCATCGCCGCCAATGCCACCAGCTGCGAGGCATGCGAGGGGCAAATGAACATATTCTGGGCCAAACGCTCAATGGTGCGCACATGATCGGGCGGCACAATCATCCAACCAACCCGCCAGCCGGTCATCGAAAAATATTTGGAAAACGAATTGATCACATAAACATCATCGCTGATTTCCAGCGCCGAAACCGCGCGCGCGCCATATTGGATGCCGTGATAAATCTCGTCTGAAATAAAGCTGATGCCCTGATTTTCGCAAACCCTAATCAGCGTCTCCAATGCCGGCCGATCAAGCATGGTGCCCGAAGGATTGGCGGGTGACGCAACAATCAGACCGGCCAAATCCTTGCCGCTCAACTGCTCGCAAACCGGCTGAAAACGGTTCTGCGCTGTGGTTTGAATGCCGACCGGCTGTAAATCCAGCGCCGATAATATTTGGCGATACGATGGGTAACCCGGCTCGCCCAAACCCACTTTGGCACCCGTATCAAACAGCGCGGTAAAGGCCAAAATAAAAGCCCCCGATGATCCGGGCGTCACAATCACACGCGCCGGATCCAGCGAAATACCGTACCAATCCTGATATAATCCGGCAATGCGCGCCCGAAGTTCCGGCAAACCCAAAGCCACGGTATAGCCCATGGCCTGATCCTGCATCGCCTGATTTAGCGCCGCACGCGCAGCTTTGGGCGCGGGGCTTGCGGGCTGGCCGACTTCCATGTGGATAATGTGGCGCCCTGCGGCCTCGGCGCGCCTTGCGGCCTCCATCACATCCATCACGATAAAGGCATCAACCATGCTTCGGCTTGATGTTTTCATGCTTGCCCCTCACAGTGCTGCTAGTTGGTGCTGCTAATTAAAATTTCATTCACTGGGCTTTGTCCCAAGACACGCATTAAAGGTCAATGGCGCGCATGTTTATTCAACGTATATTTTTTGGCGCCCTGCTGTGGGCGGCGGCCTTTGGTTTGGCGGCACCCCCCGCACAAGCCAAAAGCCTGATCCGCGATGCCGAAATCGAATATGCCTTGAATAAAATTGCCCGCCCAATCCTGAATGCGGCAGGACTACCGGCGGGGCGGATCAAAATTCTGCTGATCAATGACAGCTCGCTAAATGCTTTTGTGGTCGATAGCCGGCATATTTTCATCCACTCGGGCCTGGTTTTAAGGCTGAAAACCCCCGAACAATTACAGGCTGTTATTGCGCATGAGGCCGCCCATATCGCCAATGGCCACATCTCGCGGCGGATCGCAAATATGGGCACGGCCAGAACCGCGGCCGGTCTGGGAATGTTGCTTGCCGCTGTGGCCTCGGCCGCTTCAAACAACGCGCAGGCCGGTGTCGGCATCGCGCTTGGCTCGGCAGAATCAGCCCGGCGCGTGTTTTTATCGCACACGCGCGGCGAAGAAATATCGGCCGACCAATCCGGTGCGCGTTACATGGCGCGGGCCGGAATCGATCCTGTCGCGATGGTGGATGTGTTGAATATTTTTCGCGGCCAAGAGGCGCTTTCGGTGGGCCGGCGCGACCCTTACGCATCAACGCACCCGATGTCGCGCGAACGGATGCGCGCCGTCAAAGGTTATGCGGCCGCCTTCAAACCCCAAGGCAAGCCCGACCCCGATACCGCCTATTGGCACGCGCGGGCACGCGGCAAGTTGGGGGCCTTTATCCGCCACTCGAAATGGAGTTTTCGCGAGGCCAAAAACAGCGAATTCAAAGACGTTGCGACCATGATGCGCGCGGTGGCCTATCACCGCAAACCCGACTTTAAAAACGCGCTGCGCGAAGTCAACGCGCTGATAAAACTGCGGCCCAAAGACGCTTATGCCTACGAGCTAAAAGGCCAAATCCTGCTGGAATCGCGCCAAGCCAAAGCCGCCGCGGCCGCCTATGCCAAAGCCGTTTCGCTGGCCCCGCACGAGCCGCTGATCTTGGCCGGATATGGCCGCGCTTTGCTGGCGGCCAAAAGTTATAAAAAGGCGCTGGGGGTTTTGCAAAAGGCCCGTGACCGCGACCCGTTTGATGCGCGCATGATGCGAAATCTGGCCATGGCCTACGCAAAAAACGGCAATAATGCCATGGCCAGCCTTGCCACCGCGGAAAGATATGCCATGTTGGGCCGCATCAAAGACGCCGAAATCCACGCCAAACGCGCCGCAGGTTTATTGGCGCGCGGCACCCCGGGCTGGAACCGGGCCCAAGATGTGTTAAGAGCAGCTAAAATCGCAAAAAAACGGAGATAACATGAAACGACTTACCCTTGCACTCGGCCTTGTGGCCATGAGTTTTTCCAGCCCCGCCTGGGCCACGGATGTGATGAACCTGACCGATGGCGAACGTGCCGTTTTCGGCGCCGAAGTCCGGGCTTATATTTTGCAAAACCCCGAAATCATCATGGAGGCCGTGGCCGTTTTGGAAGAACGCCAAGCCGCCGCGCAGGTCAATAACGAGACCGCAATGCTGCTTTCCAATGCCGAGGACATTTACAACGACGGGGTGTCTTTTATCGGAGGCAACCCGGATGGCGATATCACGCTTGTCGAATTTTCCGACTACCGCTGCCCCTATTGCCGCAAGGCACGCCCCGAAATTGATGCATTGCTGAAATCGGATGGCAATATCCGGCTGATTTACAAGGAATTCCCGATTTTGGGGCCGAATTCATTGACCACATCGCAATTTGCCTTGGCCACGCTGCTGCTTGACGGCCCCGAGGCGTTTGAAAAGATGAACCAGTCTTTGATGAGCATGCGCGGAAAACCCGT
>CAYYXZ010000039.1:0-5586 GCA_964475715.1 uncultured Marinosulfonomonas sp.
GCGTTGGCACAGCCTCGTTCCACGCAGCTTCGGTAATATTTGTTGATCTTACTAATGTAGCCATATCGGCCAAACAAATCAATGCAATGTTTGGTGATGGTTCTGTCACCCTGCCCGCTGGTATGGCTTGGCCCGCCCATTGGCCAAAGGAGGAACTGGGCTGGAGAGAATTCGAAGCCCAATGGCGCGCATGGCAAAAATCCATCGGTTTCACCCCGCTGCAAAATACGCCATAACACCCCACAACTGATTCATAACCGGAAAAATCCCATGCACGACATCAAACAAATCCGCGAAAACCCCGAAGCCTTTGACGCCGCCATGGCCCGTCGCGGGCTGTCAAACATCTCGACCACCGTGCTGCAAATCGACAAAGCCCGCCGCGCCGCCATCGCCGCCGCCGAATCCGCCCTGACCCAGCGCAACGCGGCCTCCAAACAGGTCGGGGCCGCCAAGGCCAAAGGCGACGAGGCCGAGTTTGAACGCCTGCGCGCGCTGGTTTCCGAAAAGAAAGCCGAAATCGCCACGCTGGAAGAACAGGCCAAGGCCAAAGACGGCCAGCTGCGCGAAATGCTGATGGGCCTGCCCAACCTGCCCGCCGACGATGTGCCCGATGGTGCCGACGAGTCTGACAATGTCGAAATCAAACGCTGGGGCAAACCCGTCAAGTTGGATTTTGCCGCCAAAGAGCATTTCGAAATCGCCGCCGTTTCCGGCAACATGAATTTCGAAGTCGCCGCCAAATTGTCAGGTTCTCGCTTCGTGGTGATGACCGGCGCCGTGGCCCGCGTTCACCGCGCGCTGGCCCAATTCATGCTCGACACCCATGTTGAAGAACACGGCCTGCTTGAGACCAACGTGCCGGTTCTGGTGCGCGAGGAAATGATGTATGGCACTGGCCAGTTGCCGAAATTCGGCGAGGACAGCTATAAAACAGAAGACGGTTTCTGGCTGATCCCCACCGCCGAAGTGCCGCTGACCAATCTGCTGAATAATGAGGTGGTGGACGAGGCCACCCTGCCCCGTCGCCACGTCGCCCACACCCTGTGTTTTCGCTCTGAAGCCGGCAGCGCGGGGCGTGATACCTCGGGCATGCTGCGCCAGCACCAGTTTGAAAAAGTCGAAATGGTTTCGATCACCCACCCCGACAAATCCGCGGACGAACATGACCGCATGACGGGTTGCGCCGAGGCTATTTTGGAAGCGCTGGAACTGCCTTATCGCACCGTGATTTTATGCACCGGTGATCTGGGCTTCGGCATGCGCAAAACCCATGACATCGAAGTCTGGCTGCCCGGCCAAAACGCCTACCGCGAGATAAGCTCGATTTCTGTGGCCGATGCCTATCAAGCACGGCGCATGAACGCGCGTTTCAAACCCGCAGCTGGTGGAAAACCCGAATTTGTTCACACCCTGAATGGATCTGGCTTGGCCGTGGGCCGTTGTTTGATTGCGGTGCTGGAAAACGGGCAGAAACAGGATGGATCGGTTGAATTGCCAGAGGTGCTGCATGGTTATCTCAGTGGGAAAACCAATATTACTGCGGCTGGTCAACTGGCCTGATATTTCTTCTTTTCTTAAATACCTGCGCCGCAGGCAAGAAAACTTTTATGCCTGCGGCGCGGATATTTAAAGAACAATAATAACTATGAATGCGACGGTTTATCCAGATGTTTTCGCAGCCGGCTGGGGGTGGATTTTTTCTTGTTTTTATAAGGGTTTTTATCGGCTTGTGAACGCATCCACAGCCGGATTGGCGTGCCGGGCATATCAAAGCTGTCGCGCAAACCGTTCACCAGATAACGCGAATAGCTGGCGGGCAGCTTGTCGGGCAAAGAACACATCACCACAAAGCCAGGCGGGCGGGTTTTGGCCTGCGTCATGTAGCGCAATTTAATCCGGCGCCCTGACGGTGCGGGGGGCGGGTGCGCCTCGACCATATCAAGCAGCCAGCGGTTCAGCTCGGCCGTTGCGACCCGACGGTTCCAGACCTCGTGGGCCTTCATCACCGCCTCTTGCAGCCGCGGCATGCCTTTGCCGGTCAGCGCCGAAATCGTCACCAAAGGCGTGCCGCGCAGTTGCGGCAACAAACGGGTGAAACTTTCGCGCAAATCTTTCAATTTCTGCTGTTTGTGCTTTTCAGCGTCCCATTTGTTCACCGCCAAAACCACCGCGCGCCCCTCGCGTTCGGCCAGATCGGCGATGCGCAAATCCTGTTGCTCAAACGGAATTTCAGCGTCAATCAACACGATCACAACCTCGGCAAATTTCACCGCCCGCAGCCCGTCCGACACCGATAATTTTTCCAGCTTTTCCTGCACGCGCGCCTTTTTGCGCATCCCTGCCGTGTCAAACATCCGGATCGGCACCCCGTCCCAATCCATCCGCACCGAAATCGCATCGCGGGTGATTCCCGCCTCGGGTCCCGTCAGTAAACGTTCTTCGCCGAGCAGCTGGTTTACCAACGTCGATTTACCCGAATTGGGCCGGCCGACAACGGCAATTTGCAGCGGTTTTTCCTTGGTTGGCTGGCGCGGCCCATCCTCGCCAGCCTCGCCATCTTCAACATCCACATCTGTTTCAGGCGCATCCCTAACAGCCTTTTTGGCAAATTCATCAGCCAAAGGCGTCAAGATCGACAACAGATCGCTCATGCCTTCACCGTGTTCGGCAGACAAGCGCAATGGCTCGCCCAAACCCAGTGAATATGCCTCTAGAATGCCCGCATCCGCAGCGCGGCCCTCGGCCTTATTTGCCACCAAAATCACATGTTTTGCGCGTTTTCTCAGCAAGTTAGCAAAAAATTCATCCGTAGGGTTTATGCCCGTTCGGGCGTCAATTACAAACAGGCAGATATCGGCCATATCCACCGCGCGTTCGGTAAGGCGACGCATGCGCCCTTGCAGGCTTTCATCCGTGGCCTCTTCCAATCCGGCCGTGTCAATCACTGTGAAACGCAGATCGGCCAGCCGTGCCGCACCTTCGCGCAAATCACGCGTCACGCCGGGCTGATCATCGACCAGCGCCAGCTTTTTGCCAACCAAACGGTTGAACAGGGTGGATTTGCCCACATTCGGACGCCCCACTATGGCAAGAGTAAAACTCATTTAACGCTCCAAAGACCGGTGAAGCCGCCCCGATACAGCAAACCGCGCCTAACGGAAAGCGTGAAGTTGCCCGCGCGAAGAAACAACGTAAAGCACACCGTTCACAATTACCGGATTTGTGGATGCTCCGCCGGGGATTTCAAGCGTGGAAATCAGCGCGCCATCCACCGGATTAAAGGAGCGGATCAGCCCGTCACCGCTGGGCACAACCAGACGAGAACCCGCCAGAACCGGCCCGTAATGCCGGACCACTTCTTTGTGACGGCGCGGTTTGTCCTTGGTGAAATATGGCAGCTGGATATTCCAGATATGCTGGCCGGTGGCCGCGTTAAGACGTACCAGATTGGCCTGATCGGAAACAAAAAACACCGAGCCACCCGCAGGCCAGACCGGGCTGTAAGCGCCTTCTTTGGCGGTCCAGATCCGTTCGCCACTGTTTAGATCAACCGCCACCAGACGCCCCGATTGGCTGCCGGCGTAAACCACATTATTATAAATCACAGGGTCAGACGTGATGTCGCTGATCGTCGCATGGGCATGGCCGCGGCGCTTGCCGGAAATAATCGTGGACCAGATGCGCACACCGCCTTTGCGAAACGTTGCCATCATTTCACCCGAGCCAAACGGAAATATCGCAAATTTATCAGACACGGCAGGCGAGGTTCCGCCAACCATCCCAGATGGCGTCCGCGCGCCCTGCAATTGCCATTTAATCCGGCCGTTTTTAGCATCAATCGCCCAAGCGCGGCTATCACGCGAGGTAACGTAAACCAGCCCGTCGCGCACTGTCGGCGCACCCGTGGCCGCACTTTGCAGTCTTTGCACCCAGATTTCAGCGCCGGTGGCCGCATCCAGCGCAACCAATTTGCCAAAGCCGGTGGTAACGAAAACCGTGTTTTGCGCAATCGCGATGCCGCCGCCCGAAGCCTCGCCCGAACGATCCGAGGCCGGTGTAAGATCACGCGACCAAATCGCCGTGCCGCCTGTAGAATGGGCCATCACGCCCGCCTTGGCATCCAGCGTAAATATCCGCCCCCCCGAAACCACCGGATCGGCCGTGATACGGTGTCTGCGGCTGTCGCCTGATCCGATCGAGGCGCTCCAGAGAGGTGTCAGGTTGGCCGACAACGCCGGATGGCTGATGCGGCGCTCGGCCGTTCCGTTTCTGTGGGTCCATTCATTGTGGTTAACGGCCGGCGCAAGATTGATTGGCACAGATTTGGGTGCGGTGCGGTTCAGCGGGTCACCGGTTTGGGTATCCGTGGCAAGCCCGGTTAGCGGCGCGCGTAAATCAAGCCGTTCGCCCTGCAAAGGCGGCTCTTGCTGGCCACACCCTGCCAAAAAACCGGCAACTGCAATTGCCGCAACAATAGCGCTCGGGTTTGAAACCCTACCGAATTTCATTTGCGCAATATTACGTTTGATCTTTATCATGGCTGCCCTCGACCCGATTATCTACCCCGAATTTACGAGGCTTCAATTTCTCCGCCCAACACCATAATCAACTGTGACGCGCGATTACGCAAGCCCGCAGTGACTTCGACATCGCCAATAATATCGTGAAGTCGCGAAATCGCCGCCGGCACATCGCCAGCCTCGACATCCAGCAAGGCCAGCTTTTCTTGCGCCAGCAATCTAAACGGTGCGCCAGCCACGGCCAGTGACAGCAGACTTTCGCGCCGTGCCTCGGTCGGCATTTCGGCACCCTTTAGCAAAACCAGCTTTAGCGTGGCCAGATCGCGGTAGGATTTTGGCACATCCGGATCCGAAATCAAACTGTTCAGCGCTGTGGCCGCCGCCGTGATATCCCCGTCCGACTGGGCCTGCGCCGATTTTAGCAACGCAATCAACGCGCGCGCATCGGCCGTTTCGCCCTGAATAGCGGCCAGCGCAGTGGCACGATCAGCCGACTCGGGCTGCTCCAGCGCAGATAGCAAACTGTCGCCCAAATCCCGCGCTGCGGCCTGATTGCTGGCCTTGTTCCATTCATTATAAGCCGCCCCGCCAACCAGCAGCAAAATCGCCAAAATCCCGATCCAGCCGTATTTGCGCATTAGGCCGTACAACCTGTCGCGGCGCACTTCTTCGCTGACTTCATTAATAAAACTGTCTGTTTCGCTCACGCTTCACCCCTGACGCCGCCGGCTGCACAAATGCACACAGATTTTACGGCCTGATATATCTGCCCTGTCTTAACCCAAAGCACCAGAGCTTGCCAAGTGCCTGTTAACATCAGCAACACCAATTCCTGTTACCCGAGTGGAAATTACGGGTTGCACTTAAAACTAAACTATGTAGTTTAGCACGGATCGGCTGGAAATATTCCCGTAATGCGGCCCAACTTTTTACAGCAACCGAGGCACCGAATGAAACTGACCCATATCATAATCGCGCTGCTTGTTTGCGGGTTTCTTTATTTACTGGTGTTTGAGCGGGACCGCTTGACAGCATTTGCATCCGGCGAGGCGCAAAATACCGA
>CAYYXZ010000039.1:5686-10682 GCA_964475715.1 uncultured Marinosulfonomonas sp.
TGTTTGAGCGGGACCGCTTGACAGCATTTGCATCCGGCGAGGCGCAAAATACCGACCAGCCCGAAGCGGTTTCGGACAGCAAAAACGGCATAAATTCTGGCACAGCTGACAAAGCGCTGGTTTCGGTGATTGCGCTGAAATCCGTTGCAAAGCCGGTTGAAAGCGCGATTTTATTGCGCGGGCGCACTCAGGCCGCACGGCAAGTTAACGTCATGGCCGAGACATCCGGCAAGGTCATTTCAGAGCCATTGTCCAAAGGCAGCCAGATCACAGCCGGCCAAATTCTGTGCCAGCTTGATCCGGGCGCGCGGGCTGCATCATTGGCCCAGGCCAAGGCGCAATTAATCGGTGCCGAGGCGATGCTGCCCGAAACCCGGGCCCGCATCGCATCCGCCAAGGCGCAGCTGGCCGGAGCAAAGGCCGATTTGGCCGAAGCACAAATTAACGAAAACGCGGCACGGCAACTAAAAGAGGGCGGATTTGCCTCGAAAACCCGGTTGGCATCGGCCACAGCAGCGCTGCAACGGGCGTTATCGGGCATCCAGTCTGCCAATGCGGCCGGGCAATCAGCCAAAGCGGCGGTGCAGTCGGCCAGCGCCAATATTCAGGCGGCCAAAGCGGCGGTGGCCAGCATTGAAAAAGACATCGGAAACCTGTCGATCCACGCGCCGTTTGACGGCTTTTTAGAAACGGATTCCGCCCAATTGGGCACCTTGCTGCAACCGGGCGCGTCCTGCGCCACGATCATCCAGCTGGACCCGATAAAACTGGTGGGTTTTGCCCCCGAAACCCAAATTGAAAAGCTTGCTCTGGGCATGCATGCGGGCGGGCGCATGGCAACGGGGCGCGAGGTAACGGGACAGGTTACATTCCTGTCCAAATCGGCCGATCTGCGCACCCGAACCTTTCGGGTTGAAATCGAAATCCCCAACCCTGATCTGACCATTCGCGATGGTCAATCCGTTGAAATTGCTGTGCTTAAATCTGGAATAACGGCGCATTTTTTGCCCAAATCCGCGCTTACCCTGAACAATGACGGGGTTTTGGGGGTGCGCTTTGTCGGCCCCGATAACATCGTCGGATTCGCGCCGGTCAGCATTGTCAAAGACAGCCGCAAAGGTGTCTGGGTTAGCGGCCTGCCCGCTGAAATCAGCGTGATTACAGCCGGTCAAGAATATGTCATCAAAGGTGTCAAAGTCGATGTAACTTACCGCGGAATCACGCCATGACCGGCATGGTCGATTGGGCCGCGGGGCACGCGCGTATGGTGCTGGCCTTTATCGTGCTGTCGCTGGTTGCGGGCATGTTTGCCTATGTCAACCTGCCCAAAGAAGGCGAGCCCGATATCGAGATTCCGATGCTGGTGGTTTCGGTGCCGTTTTCCGGCATTTCGGCAGCCGATTCTGAACGATTGCTGGTCAAGCCAATGGAAGCCGAGCTGGCCGATCTGGACGGTTTAAAGCAGATGAGGGCCACCGCGGCCGATAATTACGCCGTGTTGATAATGGAGTTTGATTTTGGCTGGGATAAATCCCGGATCATGGCCGATGTGCGCGCCAAAATGGCCAAAGTCGAGGCCGAATTCCCCGCAGGTGCCGATAAATACACGATTTCCGAGATTAATTTTTCGGAATTTCCGATTATCATCGTCAATCTGAGCGGTGATGTGCCCGAACGCACCCTGTTGCGGCTGGCCAATGATTTGCAAAACCGGCTGGAAGCGTTGGAGCCGGTGCTTGAGGCCAATTTGACCGGTCAGCGCGATGAAATGGTCGAGGTGATAATTGATCCGCTAAAACTGGAGGCCTACAATGTGACGGCGCTTGATCTGATCAATGCCGTGGTCAATAATAACCAGTTGATTGCCGCAGGTGAAATCGAAAGCGAGACCGGCGCATTTTCAATTAAAATCCCGTCATCCTTCAATGAAACCCGCGATATTTACAACCTTCCGATCAAACAACACGGCGATCGAGAAGTGACGCTGGGGGATCTGGCGACCATCCGCTTAACCTTTGAGGATCGTGGCGTGATTGCGCGCTTTAATGGCGAAAATACCGTGGCGATTCAGGTTTCAAAACGCAAGGGTTTCAACATCATCGACACCTCGGAGCTGATCCGTGAAGTGCTCAAAAGCGAGGTGGCGCTGTGGCCCCCGCAGCTACAAAATGCCGTGACGGTCGGCACCTCGAATGACCAATCACGCCAAGTCAAAAGCATGGTCAGCCAGTTGGAAGGCTCGGTTTTAACCGCGATTGCGCTGGTGATGGTGGTGGTTTTGGCCACGCTTGGCACCCGCCCTGCCCTGTTGGTTGGTTTTGCGATTCCAACCTCGTTTTTGCTGTGTTTCGTGCTGCTGGCCATCATGGGCATCGCGATTTCAAACATCGTCATGTTCGGGCTGATTTTGGCGGTGGGCATGTTGGTGGACGGCGCGATTGTGGTGGTGGAATACGCCGACCGGCGCATCCGCGAAGGCATGGGCCCGATGCAGGCCTATGTTGCGGCCGCAAAACGCATGTTCTGGCCGATCGTTTCGTCAACCGCCACCACGTTATGTGCGTTTTTGCCGATGCTGTTCTGGCCCGGCGTGGCGGGGCAATTTATGGGCATGTTGCCGGTCACGCTGATCTTTGTTTTATCCGCATCACTTGTGGTGGCGCTGATTTATTTGCCGGTGATGGGTGGGGTTACGGGGCGGTTTGCACGCAGCCTTGGCAACGCGGCCGAGGCCTTGCGCCCGCTGCCGTGGGGCGTGCGTCTGGGCTTGGCGGCGGCGGCAATTTTTCTGGTGTTTGCCGGGGCGATGACCGGGGTAAATCCGAATTATATTCCACCGCTGGGTGGCGTAATCGAGGGCATAAGAGCGGGCAGCCCCGGCTTGGCTGGCGCGCTGTTTGCCGGCATTTTGCAAGCCAGCCCGTTTTTGATTGGCGCTGTTTTGGCCTCGATCACCATGCAGGCCCTACAGCCCCGGCCCAAACCCAAAACCGTGCGCGCGGGCTATAAGCGCAACGCCTTTGGTTGGCTGATCCGCTTTATCACCGGCAATCCTGTGATGCCGCTGGTGACAATCGGGCTGGTGATCAGCTTTGTTGTTTTTGTGTTCACGGCATATGCCGCCAACAACAAAGGCAGTGAGTTTTTCGTGGCCACCGAAGCCGAGCAGGCGATTATTTATGTGCAGCAACGCGGCAATCTTTCGTTGGCCGAAAAAGATGCTGCCGTGGCCGAGGTTGAAAAAGTGGTGCTGGCCACCCGCGGCATTCAAAGCACATTTGCCTTTGCCGGACGCGGTGGTTTAAACCAAAATACCGGCGGCGCAGAGGCCCCGCTGGACACAATCGGGCAGGTTCAGATCGAACTTATCCCGTGGGAAGATCGCGGCGGGCTGGCCGAATTGGGCGGCGATGTAGTGTTGGAAAATCTGCGCGCAGAGCTTGCAAAAATCCCGGCAATCCAGACCGAGATTTTCACGCTTGGCGTTGGTCCGGCCGATGCAAAACCGGTAAATCTGCGCCTGACGGGAAATGATTGGGATGCTCTGCACCAAGCGGCCGAAATCGTGCGTCAAAAATTTGAAACCACCAAGGGGCTGATCAACATCGAAGACACCCGCCCGCTGCCCGGCATTGACTGGGAAATCAAGGTTAATGTTGAAAAAGCCGGGCGTTACGGTGCCGATGTGCGCACGGTTGGCGCCATGGTGCAGCTGGTGACGCGCGGGATTTTGCTGGATACGATGCGGGTTGACAGCTCCGAGCAAGAGATCGAGATCAGGGCGCGCCTGCCCCAAGACGACCGGCTGCTGTCAACGCTGGATAATCTGCGGGTGCGCACCAGCGTTGGTCTGGTGCCGCTGTCAAATTTCATCAGCCGCAAACCGGTGCATAGTCAGGGCCAGATCAACCGTATCGACAAACAGCGCCATTTTGATGTGAAGGCGGCTGTCAGCGATGGTCTGACCAAGGAAATCATCACCGATGATGGCAAAATCCGGGTCATTACGATCAACCCAAACGAGCGCGTCGACACCCTGACCCAGTGGCTGGAAACCGAAAACCCGTTGCCAGATAACGTGCAATGGGAATGGGCCGGTGACAATGACGAGCAGGCCAAAACCGCTGCGTTTTTAGGTCAGGCATTTTTGGCCGCGCTGGGGTTGATGTTTATCATTCTGCTGGCGCAATTCAACAGCTTTTACAACTCGGTTCTGGTGCTGTTGGCGGTGGTTTTATCCACCACCGGCGTGTTGATCGGCATGATGGTGATGGGGCAGCCGTTTTCGATGATTATGACCGGAACCGGCATTGTGGCGCTGGCCGGAATTGTGGTGAACAACAACATTGTTTTGATCGATACCTATCAGGAATATTCCAGATATATGCCGCGTCTTGAGGCGATTGCGCGCACCGCCCAAAGCCGGCTTCGTCCGGTTTTATTAACCACGATTACCACCATGGCGGGGCTGACGCCGATGATGTTCGGGCTGTCGCTCAATTTTTTCAGCGGCGGCTATACCGTCAACAGCCCGACCGCGCTTTGGTGGATATCGCTGGCCACGGCAATTGTGTTCGGCCTTGGGGTTGCCACGGTTTTGACGCTGGTTTTCACGCCTTCGATGCTGGCGTTGCGGGTCTGGATTTCGATCGGGGCCTATCAATCGGTGGCGGGCCTAAAGGCGCTGTCATTTGGGCGCGGTAGTGTGGCGGCGCGCGACTGGGCCTTGATGCGCGACAGCCGCAAGGTGAAATCGCCCGAACTGATCTGGGGCGATGATTTTTATAACACCGATCCGCCAAATGATCCGGTTATCGACGGCGGTGACGATGAGGTAGCGCTGGAATTGTCGGATTTGGAGAAAGTGCTAGAGGCCACAAAACCAGCCATGCGCACGGTAGAAACCTAGGGCGTAGAGCCATAAATCCTGCGCCAGTGGCAAAATTGTCGCGAAATATCAGTGGTTTGGGGTGCGCCGTAAATGGTGGCCCCATTT
>CAYYXZ010000040.1:0-10488 GCA_964475715.1 uncultured Marinosulfonomonas sp.
GCGGGCAGCCGTAAAAGGACGATCTGTAGAAAGTTCAACAACTTTGGCATTGGCGGCTTTGGCGTTGGCAACGCTGTTGTCATCAGAGCCTGAATCAACATAAACCAGCTGGGCATTTGCACCTTCCAACGACTTTAGACAACGCTCTAAACGCTCGCCCTCATTGCGGCCGATAAAAATAATGGCAAGGTTATAATCGCTCATTCCTCGCCCTCTTTATTGGGCCGCAAGCCAACGGTAATGCCCTTTTCGTAGCTTTCAAAAATATTGGCCAACCATGCGGATTCGGTTTTGACATTATATTGTGAAATAACTTTTTTACGCCCGGCATTGCCCATCTTTTTGCGCTTTGGCAGGCTGGATAATACACCCGATATTGCGCCGACCAATCCCTCCACATCGCCCGGCGCAACCAACACACCGCTGACCCCGTCTTCGACCAATTCCGGCACGCCTGCAATTCGGGTTGTCACCACCGGCACCCGCGCGGCCATTGCCTCCATCAACACAACGGGGACACCTTCGGCAAAACTGGGCAAAACCAGTACGTCGGTTTTATTTAAATATTGCGCAACCTCGGTTTGGGATTTGTAGCCGACAAATTTCACCCTATCGCCCAGCGGTTTTGCCTGCGCCTCCAGACTTGCTCTGTCAGGGCCATCACCAATCAGCGTCAGGCAGGTTTCAGGGTGTTTTTTCAGCAAGATATCAAGCGCCTGAAATAAAATGGGCAAGCCCTTAACCGCAGCAAGGCGGCCAACGAATAGCAGGTTTTTACCATTATTTTCGGGGGCTTTATCATAGCGTTCCGGCTCAACCCCGCAATGCACAATATGCAATTTGCTCCAATGCTCCGGCGCGCTAAATGCCATTGCCTGACTGCGGCAATAGTGACTAATGCAGGCGACAAAGCGGGCACGTATGATTTTTTCATCCAGCCGCCATTTCTCGGGGGCAAAGAAAATATCGGGGCCATGCAGGGTAAAACTAAAGGGAATGCCGCTGACTTCACTGGTCAACATCGCAACGCTGCAACTGGATTTGGCAATGTGGTTATGCAGATGTTTAATGCCGTTTTTCTGCAAATAATCAGCGAGAACTACGGCCTCTGCAAAATAGAACAACTGATAAAACAAGGCCTTTAACCCGGCGGGCCGAGTTGAAATAGCAAGCTTCAATCCACGAAAATATCTAGCGGGGGATTTTATTAGCGCCCTGAAATGGCAGCGCCCCAAATGTAACGGATTCTTTGCTGCATCCAGCACATAAAAGGTTTGCCGTGCTTCACTACGCTGCTCGTCGCCGACAATATGTTCGGCACCGGTTTTGCGAATGGAACAGGTTAAAACCTTAATGCCGCAATCACGCAGCCCAAAAACCTCGCGCTGAATAAAAGTATCCGTGGCGCGAGGATATTCACCGGTCAGATAGGCGATTGGTCCCGTCATTCGTTTGCCTCGTGCATTGCTTGCTCAAAACTGTAATCAGAGGTCCATCCCAGCTGTTCACGCAAGTTTTTATTGCTGTATTTCAACGGCTTCATTCTGGCGTGTAAAACCGGCTTTCGCAATAATCCGGGGGGTGTAATGGGCAGCAAACCTATTATTGATGCCAGCACATCCAGAATTTTCCACGGCAGTGGAATCACAAACTTCGGCCAGCCATTTTTTTTCAAAGCGGCTATAAATTCTGTTCTGTCAGGCAGATTATCATCAACGACATTAACCACTACCGCAGGGTTTTGTGCGGCCAGCACTAGCGCTTTGGCGCAATGTTTTACGTAACAAATCGGCAACTCGCCTCGGCCACCCAGTCGTAACAGAATGGGTCCAATTGCCATGCCCAGATGGCTGTTCCAAATTCGCCCTTTGCCAAACACTGCACCAATACGCAAGATACTTAAATCGGGCGAAACGGCATCACGGCACATGGCTTCTTGTGCCAATTTTGCACGGCAATAAGCGTCTCTTTTAGCGGGGTTAGGCTCTATTTTTGTGCGCTCATCAACAGTCCTGCCTGCATTGATTGACATGGTGTCATAAACAGACATTGTGCTGGCCAACACCAGATGCACAGGGTGGGATTGTTCAGAAATTCCGGCCAGCACAGTTTTGGTAGCCGCTATCGTGTCCTGCATCTGGGTCGCATCATCGCCGGTCAAAGATGCTGCAATATGGATCACAGTATCCACATTTTCCATCGCCAACCCAAGACCGGCAGGATTAGTGCCAAGATCACAAATCATCGGGGTAATTCCGGCATCATCCCGCCAGCTTTGGGGTATGCTTTTGGCGCGGCGAACAACGGCGCAAACCTTGTGACCACGGCTGCGGGCGGCCTCTACTGTATGTTTTCCAACAAAACCGGCAGCACCGGTTATCATAATCAACTGCTCTGTCATGTTGCCCACGTCATCGGTTTCAACGCCTCGCATCGGGTTTGCATTTTTTGCACCCCATCGGTCGCATGTGCGTTTTGGATGGCAAGCGTGACCTCGTTAATGTGCAGGGCAAATTCTGCCGACATCCGACAATCGCGCCCCTCGCGCAATGCTGCCATCATTTCTGCAACACCAAGGGCAAAGTTCATTGATGCCGCCCCACGCCGTTTTATTTTTGCTGGCAGCACGCCTTTCAAGCGTAGTTTTCGCCCGATCGGATTATCAATCAACCGGCGCCGAATTCTGAACCGGCGATGAAATCGCACCGGCGCAGAATTGTCCCACGCCTTTTTTACAGCCAACACACCTTTATCGCCAATCACCCTGATCCGGTGATCATGCGGCGCAACAATCGAGCAGGTCAATCGCGCCACAACACCGGTTTCAAAAAACAGCACTGCAACCGAAAAATCCGGGGTATCTGTATCAATTTCTTTATCAGGTATCAAAGCCGCAGATGCCGCAACCACACGATCTACCGGCCCGAAAATTCCGATTAGCCAGCTTAGATAATAGCCGGCATGTTCCAGCGTACATCCGGTGCGAAATTCATCCTCAAACGGCCACGGCGCGCCGCTTTCGCTTTTCCAATCCCGGTAAGGGGCTTGCGGAATATAGCCGTCATCCAGCTCGGCGTAAATAAGTCTGGGTGTGCCAACCACATCATCACGCACAGCTTTGGCAAGGGTTTGGGCCGTCTGGCTTAAAACGCTGCAAGGGGCCGAGGCAAGCATAAGTCCGCGCTCGGCAGCAAGATCAAATAGGCTATGGGCGTGTGTCATATTCACAGCGAGCGGTTTTTCAGAATAAACATGATGCCCAGCCAGCAGGCAAGCCCGGTTTATTTCAAAATGCGCCGATGGGTTGGTTAGGTTAAGAATGATGCTTTTAGGCTCTAATGCGGCAAGAAAGCCACCCAATGTGCCCGCCGGTTTCAATTTCCAGTAGTCACAAAACGTTTCAAGACGCGCAGCATCCTGATCATAGACTAAATCTATGGTCAAATCCTGAAACTGCTCTAGCGATCTCATGTAAAGATCGGCAACAAAACCACAGCCGATTATTGCGATAGACGTCATGACCAGCCCTCAATCGGCAGTAAACACTTTTTTACTAGGAATATGTTACAGTTGAACAGTTTGAATTTCCAGTCAGATATGCGCATAAGATATGTTAGATTTGCAATTGTTGGTTTTTTGTCAAAAGGGTTATGAGCGTGGATTTCCATTTTGGAGCGGAACAGGTAACAGTTAACACTGCCAAAGCGGCAGATTTATGGCAGGAAGTCAGAGCGCGGTTTAAGAGCGGTCAAGGGTTTGCGCTGGCAACGCTTAATCTGGATCATTTGGTTAAATTATCCGACACCCCTGCCTTTCGCAAAACTTATATTGCGCAGGATTTGGTTGTTGCCGATGGAAACCCGATTGTCTGGCTTTCACGGCTGGCGCGAACACCGGTTGAATTAATGCCGGGGTCGGAATTAATTCTGCCGATGGCAAAAATTGCAGCACAGGAAGGCGTGAAAGTTGCATTGGTGGGCAGCACAGAAGAAATTTTGCAAAAAGCGGCCGAAACACTGCTGCGGCAAGTGCCGGATTTGCGCATTCGCACACAGGTTTCTCCGCCTTTCGGATTTGATCCTGAGGGGGGTGTGGCCGCAGATATTTTTGAAACCCTGAACGCGGATGAAATCGGGTTGTGTTTTGTTGCGCTGGGTGCGCCAAAACAGGAACAATTCGCAGCACACGGACGTAAGCTGTCGCCAAAAGTAGGGTTCGCCTCGATCGGTGCCGGTCTGGATTTTTTAGCAAACGCGCAAAACCGCGCACCCCGCTGGGTTCGTGCTGTTGCGATGGAATGGGCTTGGCGAATGTTTTCAAATCCGGGCCGTTTGTTCATCCGTTATATGCGGTGCTTTTGGATTTTACCCAAACACACACTTGCCGCATTGCGCCAACGATGGCGTTAGCCAAGCCGCCTTGGCGTTCGGCTTCTGCCCAATAATTTATCCTTAATGCGTCCCTTCAAAGAACGCGGCGGCAGGATTTCGCAATCCTGCTCAAAAACGGCACCATTTAATTTTGGATCATGCCAAAGCGCCAGTTTTACACCCCAATTTGCCGAAACCTTTGGCGTCAATCCATCAGGAATTCCCATCTCTGTGGCCAGCATCCCCGGCATCCAAGTATTAATCACAATTCCGGGAAACCTGTCCCCCAGATCGGCAACCAATGCGCGGGTTAAAATTTGCCCTGCCCCCTTGGACACGCTATAAGCTGCCGCTGTCGGCATCGGGGCAAGATCGGCAAAGCTGGATACGTTAATAATTCGCCCAACACCGGTTTTTGTCATCGTTTCCAATGCCGCCCGACTACAGGAAAATATGCCGCCCAGATTTATCGAAATTGTTTGCATAAAGCTCTCTGCGGTTTCATCCAGACAATCACGGCGCGGGAAAACACCTGCGTTATTTATCAGGATGGTTACATCGCCCTGCTTGTCAATATCGGCAAATGCATTGCGCACGGCATCAGCATCAGCCACATCAACAACCATCGGATAAAACCGCCCGTCAGGTATCAGATCATAGGTTTCTTGAAGTGCGCTTTTCCGCCTGCCAAACCCAACAACCTGGATCCCGTTTTCAGCCAACTCAATCGCCAACGCACGCCCAAGACCAGAGCCTGCACCGGTAACAACTGCAATACCGTTTTTTAGCTTTTTAGCTGGATTAGTCATGCTTTTGTCCCTTTTATTTAGATATATCGGCAATAATACAATCGGCAACACGCAATGCATTTGCCGTTATCATCAGGCTTGGGTTGACCCCCATTGATGTTGGCATAAAAGATGAATCAACGACAAATAAATTTTCAATATCATGAGCGCGGCAGTTTTCATCAAGCACACTGGTAGCGGGATCAGAGCCGTAACAAACTGTACCACAAGCGTGACCAAAATTTAGCTCGGGCTGAAAGCTGAGAAAAACAGCGCGCTGACCACGCATCGCCTTTTTGATCCGCTTGCGAAACAGTTTACGCCGCTTCAACAACTCAGGCGCAAGGTTATAATGGACATGAATAATTTCTGAATCATTCGGGTCAGAGGTTATAAAATTACCAATGTCAGGCAAATCCTCTAAAATTCCTACAAACACCTTGGCGTGGCCAAAAATTTTAACCGAAACCGCTGCAAAAATACGCGTAAATTGACGCAAGAGCTTTAACCGCCTTAGAATTGAACGATCAAACATCATATTCAGATAATGCACGGTTTCGCCGTATGACGCATCAATTCCCATCGCCAGAATTATGCCGTAACGTTGGTTATTATCATTATAAATATCCCGCATTGCAATAGATTTTGACGCGCCATTGTTGCTGGATTTCGGAAACACTGCAAACATTTCATTCAAATGGAACATCAGGTTTTTCCCAACCAGACCACTGCTGTTTGCACAGCCATTTGGCCATTCCTCGGACTGTGAAGCCAGCAGAATGCGAGGCGAGCTGAGCGCACCCGCAGACAGCACGTAGCGGCGGGCGCGAAAGATTAGTTTTTTACCTTTTCGTTTTGCCTCAATATGGCTTATACAGCCATCGCCGCCCTTTAATGTTGTCACTTCGCACAGATCAATAATTTCGGCATTACCAGTCTCTAATGCAGGGATAACGCCCGCGCTACGCCCATCCATCTTGCCCCCGTGCGGGCATTTTTTGCCCAGACAATCCATGCATTCAGGCATATTTTTTATCGCCATATGCGCATGATACGGATGCAAGCCCGCGGACTTGAAACTATCCATCATAGCCTTATCTGCAAGCGTAATTTCCGGCGGCGGAATTAAGGTGGATGGCCCGTCATGATAAAGTGGATCTTCTTGACCATGAATGTGAAACATTCGTTCCGTTGCCGCAAAATAGGGACGGTATTCGTCATATGAAACCGGCCATCCGCCCGTAGGATGGGGCATATCGTTTGTGGCTTCTATGTCCCGACGCTCAGGTCTTTCCAGTGTGGCCGCGTAAAAAACAGATGACCCGCCGACAGCAGCCCCAAGAGGCGCAAAAAACTCGCTGGTAAGCCCGTTAATTGTGGCTTTCATCGGTTTAGGCCAATAGCCGCGAACCAGCCGAGCCACAGGGTCAAATACCTCACTATCCAATCTATGCTCTTCGGCGGGCGCGCCCATTGGGCCTTTTTCCAGAAATAACACGCTAAGCCCGGCCTCGGCCAAAACCCGCCCTAAAGGGCCGCCACCCATGCCGGTGCCGATAATAATCACGTCCCATATTTTTTGCGTGGCTTTATCCACCATTTTCGGCACCCTTTTGCGGGAAGGTAAATACAGGAATAAATATTTCTCGCAATCGACGGGCGCCGGTGTTGGTTAGGTGATTGTTATCAAAATAATAGCCCACATCATTATGCACGGCGGAGCATAGATTTTCATCGCAAAGTAACGGCCAAGGATCAATAAGCGTTATGTTCTGCCCCTCAAACGCGGCCTCGGCTGATTTAATGCGGTTTTCAAGCGCCGTTGGTGCGACAGTTAACATCGCATCAAGCGCCTTTCCTTGCTCGATTCGTCCATGTGCAAGTAACCGGGAAATACTTCGCGAATCATATTCAGGGATTTCAGGAACCTGTCTTAGAATAAAAATCTCCGAGAAGTCTTTCTCAAGCTCGGAAACTGTAATGCTGACGGCCTGCGAAAAAGGCATGGAAAGACGGATTTCATTTTCGGCATCAAGACCAATTCCAGAACCTTGCGCATAATACGCCCAGCGCCCAACCAGCAAAATGCGCTGAATTCCCAGATTGGGCAGCGCGGCCCTGATTTGTTGGTTTGCAACGGTGCAGTTTTTGTCTTGCTGTGGGCTGGCCGCTGTTTCCTGTTTGGTGACCTCAAATAATGGCGGGCATCCCGCGTGCCAGATTAGCAGAGCCGCAACATCTTGCTCGCGGGCCTGCTGTGCAATCCCTTCTTTGAAGGCCCGCAGATGGGAATCACCCCAAATCACAACTTTTGGATCTTGATTTTCCGGCCCTATCGGACAAATTTCAACCCCCGCAAAATCGCCGGTTTCGGGGACATAACAGCGCCGCCAATCCTGTAAAAAATCGGCAGATGCGTTAATATGAATAGAGGCAGCCGGGCCGAACCTGTGGGGTAATCCGTCTTTCAAAAACAATATTGCACCTAATGCCAGCAGCAGTATTGAAGCCCCGGCTGCCGACATAAATACAGCTGTCGAGGACATGGCATTTGCACGGCGAAAAGGGCGCTCGATAAATCTCCAGGACAGCCATGCAAGCAACATGCTTAGGACAATCCAGAAAGCAGGTTCAACCGCATTGCCATACCCATCATAATAATAGTGCGACAAAACGAAAACAGGCCAATGCCAAAGGTATAAAGAGTATGAAATCAAACCTATTGCGACCGGTATTTTTAACGACAATATTCGGTTGACTGCATTCTTGTCTCGCCCGTTTAATATTAGTAAAACAGTGCCTAATACTGGGAAAATCACCTGATAACCTGGAAACCCTCTTGCTGGATCAATGAAAAATATTCCGCCCAATACCAATGTAATTCCAAGCCATGAGACCCATGGGGACACCTGCCAGTTAAATGATTTCTCGCGCCCGTAGATTGCCAGCAGCACACCGGCCAACAGCTCCCATGCGCGATATTGGAAAAGGTAAAATGCCGCATTTGGTGAGCTGAATGTTGTCAAAACACTGGCCACCAAAGATGCAAGAAACACAGCGCATAATGCAACAATCAACAGTGTTTTATTGCGGCTTAAAACCAATAACAGAATTGGCAGAGCAATATAAAACTGCTCCTCTACAGACAGAGACCACATGTGCAGAAATACTTTTTCATCCGCCCCGCTGTCAAAATAACCGGATTGGCGATAAAATAAAATATTCGAAAGATAAACCGTTGAGGCAATCAGCGCTTTGCCAAATTCTCTAAATTCAAACGGCAAAAGAATCAGCCAAGCAAAGACAAAAGTAACCAGCGAGACCACAGTAAAAGCAGGCACCAATCGTTTAATGCGGCGCGCATAAAACCGGCTAAATGATATGCGTCCAGTGGTGGCCAATTCGCTCCACAATATATTTCCAATTAAAAACCCGGAAATAACAAAGAAAATATCAACCCCGACAAACCCGCCTGAAATGCCGGGCACGCCAAAATGAAACAACACAACCGCCATCACAGCGATGCTTCGTAATCCGTCAATTTCACTGCGGTAAGTCATATATTTTTTGGCCTGATCATGCGGCTATAACGCGCAAATCAGGGTGCCCCGTCAAGCCAGCAAACCTTTTGAAATGCCATGTGTTACCCCTTGCACACGCCTGATAAACAAGACAGAATTAGATCTGGTAATGAATGGGAGGCCGATTTGGCTTCGGATAAGATTGTAAGTGCCACAATTCCTGACTGGAGCCGTGAAGATATACGCAGCTTTCGTGATGCCGGGCCTAAATTATTGCGTGCTGTGCGCCGGTATCAACAGGCGAAACGGCGTGGCGGTTTGCTTGGGAAGGTGAGCCAAAAATATTGGGTAATCGTGCACGGTTTCTGGTCCATTATCACCCAAAGCGAAGTGCATTTGCACATGCAGATCGGCGGCGGGTTATGCCTGCCCCATCCAACCGGAATAATACTGCACCCTGATGCGCAAATCGGGCCGAATTGTCTGATTTTTCATCAGGTTACCCTGTCTGGAAAGGTGATTATGGGCGGTCATGTGGATGTCGGCGCGGGGGCAAAAATTTTGGGGCCATTAACCATTGGCGATCATGTGCGTATTGGTGCCAATGCCGTTGTCACCAAAGATATTCCTGCGGGTGCTACTGTTGTTGGAATGCCGGCGCGCGAGCTAAGGTAATTTCTCAAAAAACACAGGCTTTTCAGCTTGGTTTAAAACCCAATCATAAACTTGCAAAACTTGCTGCGCTTTTTTATCCCAAGTGAAATAATCCGCAACACGCTTGCGCGAGGCGACACCCGTATCTATCAGAATTTCCGGCGTTTTCACAATTTCTTGCAAGCGATCCTGAAATGCCGCAATAATCTGCGGCCTTGTTCCAATCGGGACTTTAAAACCGGTGCTTGGCGTTACCAATTCCCCCGGCCCGGCGTAATCGACAATCAATGGCGTCAGGCCCAGCGCCATCGCCTCGAGCACAACACCACCGCCAAATTCGCGGATTGAAGGAAAGGCGAATAATTGACAATTCGCCGCAATATCCTGAACTTTTTCATGGGCGCACCAGCCGTGAAATGTTACGCTATCACCGCAATCCTTCACAATTGATTTCAACTGCTCCAACATCGGTCCATCGCCGATCATGTCAATCTGAAGCCTGCCGGATTTAAGCAAAGGCAAAGCCGCTTGCAGCAACATATCCGGCCCCTTGTAAGGCACCATCCGCCCAATAAAACAGGCTCGCAATACGCCATCGACAGGCTTTGATACATTTGAAAATCTGGCTGGGTCAACCGCATTTTCAGGCAGGTAAACACATTTATCTTGTAAATTATCCGGCATTTCGCTTTGGGTATGGCGCGATCCCACCAACACGGCAGAAGCATGTTTCAGTGTCTTTTTGCGCCCCGGAAGCGCCTTATAAACCCCGCGAATATAGGACAGCCACTCGCGTTCCTGTCGCCGCTCGGCATCAAAGCTTTTGGGCCAAGGCACGCCGCCGTTTAACGGACCCAGAATAAATGGCACACCGGCGCGCGCAGATTTTGCCGCAATCGGGCTGCTGATTGTTGGTGAAAGCGGTGTGATGCGATGCACAATATCATATTTTCCAGCCCTGATATCGGCGCTAAATTTTTTCCAGACCAGGTGTTCAAAATATGGGTAGGACAGCGCAGAAACGGCTTGCAATGCAGTCCATCCTTTGCCTTCTCCCATCCGCAACACGCTGCCCAGCTTCCAAAGAGGGCGCGCGAAAGCTTCGGAATCAATGGCGGTGAAATCCTGTCCTTCAATCATGCCCGCACGCAAGAA
>CAYYXZ010000041.1:0-4157 GCA_964475715.1 uncultured Marinosulfonomonas sp.
CTGATCCCGAGTTAAAAAAATACGGGGCCAAGGCCGATTACTGGAAAACCGGCCATAGCCACATGAAGCGGCGTGTAAAAGAGATTGGCGCGCTGGCAGGGTTTGAAAAATCCGGGCATTATTTTTTAGCCGAACCTATCGGGCGCGGTTATGATTGCGGTATGCGGGTGGCTGTTGAGATTTGCAAATTGCTGGATCGCAACCCTGATAAATCCATGTCTGATCTGCGCCGTGCTTTGCCGCAAACGTTTTCCACTCCGACTATGTCACCCTATTGTTCCGATACCGAAAAATACGATGTGCTGGAACGTCTGGTGGCTAAATTGGTTCAGCGCCACAAAGATGGCGGCACACTTGCCGGGCGCAAAATTGAGCAGGTTGTCACTGTAAACGGTGCGCGCGTTATTCTGGATAATGGCGCGTGGGGGCTGGTTCGGGCATCTTCAAATACTCCAAATCTGGTGGTGGTTTGTGAAAGCCCTGAAAGCGAGGCCGAGTTGCGCCAGATTTTTGCCGATATTGATGCTGTGATCCGCACAGAGCCCAGCGTTGGTGACTACGATCAGACATTTTAACAGGTAGGGAGTAATTGTTCTCTCGGTTTGTTTTCGTTAAATAACTGTCCTGAAAATCCTGACCAATATGCTGGCTTGCGTTATCCTTGTAAGACCATCGCTTCGCGCTGAATAGGGCCGACGTTGAGGATCCTTTGGCGCGAGCGAGGCGCGATTAACGCAAATGGCGGCGTTCTTGATATTCTTGTACAAACGCGCCGCAATGCCAAAACAGCAAAGCGCTTTTCCAAAGACTGTGGCCCAGTTTGGCGAGTCAAGGGTCGCACCGCAAACGCGCGAAAATAATGGGCCGGTTCAAGTTCCGCCGGCAGGCCCAACAGTTTCTGTCCGCGCCTGACCAGACCAATCTAGGGGCAGAACCTACGTCAAATCAGAGCCGGATTCAAGCTTGCTCCGGGTTTTGCGCACCCGTTCACTTGCCGATTTCAGCTGTCCACAGGCCGCCATAATATCCTCGCCACGGGTTTTGCGCACCGGTGAAGAATAGCCTGCGTTAAACACAATATCGGCAAACGCCCTGATGCGGTTGTTGGATGAGCGCTGGTAAGGCGATCCGGGCCATTCATTAAACGGGATCAGGTTAATCTTGGCCGGGATTCCCTTAATCAATTGCACCAGACGGTGTGCGTCTTCATCGCTGTCATTCACATCCTTCAGCATCACATATTCAAAGGTAATCCGCTCTGAATTGCTGGCTCTGGGGTAATCACGCAGCGCTTGCAACAGCGCCTGAATATTCCATTTTTTGTTAATCGGCACCAGATTATCGCGCACATCATCGGTGGTTGCATGAAATGAGATTGCCAGCATACAGCCGATTTCATCTGCCGTGCGCACAATGCCCGGAACCACACCGCTGGTCGATAAAGTAATCCGGCGACGCGATAATGAAATGCCTTCGGGGTCCATCGCGATTTTCATCGCATCGCGCACAGCATCAAAATTATACAAAGGCTCGCCCATGCCCATCAGCACGATGTTGGACAAAAGCCGCGCTTCGGGTGGGTTGGGCACGCCCGGTTTTGGCCACTCGCCCAAATCATCACGCGCTACCAAAACCTGTCCGATAATTTCAGCTGCCGTCAGATTGCGCACCAAACGCTGGGTGCCGGTGTGGCAAAATGAACAGCTCAGCGTGCAACCAACCTGTGACGAAACGCAAAGCGTGCCGCGATCTTTTTCAGGGATGTAGACAATTTCAACCTCGTGGCCGCCTTCAATGCGCACCAGATATTTGCGGGTGCCGTCGCTGGAAACCTGCTTGGTCACAACCTCGGGCACGATCAGCACACATTTATCCGACAGCGTAGCGCGAATGTCTTTTGACAGGTTCGTCATCTCGGCAAAATTACGAACGCCCTTTTGGTAAATCCATTGCCAAACCTGTTTGCAGCGCATTTTGCCCTGCTTTTCAGGGATGCCAACAGAAATCAGCACATCGCACAAACCATCGCGTGACAACCCGATAAGGTTAATCAATCCATCCTTGGCAATTTTGCGCGGGATCGTCACAACATCCTCTGTAATCGGAGCAGGCGCCGTCATTTTATTGCTTTCATTCAGGTTAAGCGCGACCCATACAGGATTCGTTTACGGATTGCCAAACAAAAACACCCCGCAATTTTCAGCAGGGTGTTTTATAAACTATCAAAGCCTTAACTTATTTGGCGCAGCGCTTGCCCGCCTCGGAAACAGCCGCCGTAAAACCAAACAGCGAAAATGTATCTTTGGTCACGGTGCCACGACCGGAGCGCCCGGTAAATGTAACCTCGGCACCACGCTTCATCGAAATGATAATTTTTGCGTCCTCGGATTTATCGGCGGGCCATGCATTTTGACCGGACGTGAAAAATTCATACGTGTTGCTGCCAATCTGGGCTGTAACGGTCGAACCTTTGGCAAAAGGGTAGCCGCCGGTGAACGACACCTCGGATTTTATGCTCGCTCCGGGCCGGTATGACACAAACAGCAGTATTTCACCGCGACGCACAGCGACCACACGACCGTCTTTGGTGTTAACGGTTTCTTTCGGGCTTGAAACGGCCCAGCATTCTGTCGGGTCATCCTCGACAAATACGCTCCAATCGGTTTTGGCCGCCACGCGATTGGTTGATTGTTGGGCGATCGCACTTGTTGCCAAAACGGCAATAGCTACGCCGCCAATACCCGTTGCTAGAAATGATTTCATATTTTCACAGCCTCCAGCTGTTATTGCCTCAATTTATACCGTGCCACCGATCATTTTAGGTTGACCTTTTATTCAGCGCGGCATGCTCCTTAACTCGATACATACACATTAACGCAGTATGGCCCAATAATTAAAGCCCTGTTGGCAATTTTTCGCGCAAATGTGAAAAAGCAAGCAATAGGAACACCTGTTGCAGTCGTGAAACCTGGGGTGATTTCTGATTTACTGAGGGCTGCGTTTTGCCAAAATTCTTTGAAGCGTGCGGCGGTGCATGTTTAAACGCCGCGCCGTTTCGCTAACATTTCGGTCGCACAGCTCATAAACCCGCTGAATATGCTCCCAACGCACCCGATCGGCTGACATCGGGTTTTCTGGCGGCAAAGGCAACTCATCAGGTTTGGCCAAAAGTGCTGCCGTTACGTCATTGGCATCGGCCGGTTTGGACAGGTAATCAACAGCCCCGATCTTTACAGCCGCAACCGCCGTCGCAATCGCACCGTAGCCCGTTAAAACCACAACTTTGCAATCGGGGCGTTTTTCGCGCAGCACTTCGACCACATCCAGCCCGTTGCCATCTTCTAGGCGCAAATCCACAACCGCGTAGGCTGGTGGGCGGGCCGTGGCAATCGCCTTGCCTTCGGCAACCGAAGCCGCCATTTCCGGCGCAAACCCGCGTTTTTCCATTGCCCGGGCCAAACGTTTTAGAAACGGCTCATCATCGTCAACAAGCAGTAATGTGACGTCTGCGCCATTTTTTGACAGCTCTTCTACAGACATATCTGCCCCCTCGCGCAAATTAACCTGAGCACACCCTATACTTTTCCTAAAGGCTGGTCAATTTCGACCAGTACACAAACACATTATATTCTCGATATTTTCGCCAGTTTATGAAGCCGCCTCAATAAAACAGGCAACACTTTCGGCCATTTCCTCGGCGGTGTCATCGCGTTGAAAAAAATCAACAAACCCGTGTTCGGGAAACATCAGATACGTTTGGGTGGAATGATCAACCAGATAAAACTCAGGGTCGCCATCTCTTTCTTTGCGGAAAAACACGCGGTAAGCTTGTGCAGCCGCTTTTGTCTGCTCTGGTGTTCCCGTCAGGCCAATCATCCGGTCGTGCAATATATATGTAAATTCAGCCATCACCTCTGGTGTGTCGCGCGCCGGATCGATCGAAATAAACACAGGCTTCACCATTATGCCCTTTTCTTCCAATATGGCCACGGCATCAGCATTGCGGGCGTTATCAATCGGGCAGATATCAGGACAGAATGCATAGCCGAAATAAATCAGAGTAGGGCCGGTGATTATATCCTTGTCTGTAACGGTTTTGCCGGTCTCGTCCACCAGCGTAAAAGGACCGCCAATTTTGCTGGCACCCAACGCAAGGC